>NZ_JBFWIR010000080.1:0-14422 GCF_050255895.1 Parachlamydia sp. | reverse complement strand
CTGTGAGATTATAAATCCCTGAAAAAAATTGCAGGTTTTGCATAACGCTTAAATTTCCGTAGAGAGAAAATTTTAGTGCCATATAGCCAATTTGGGCCCTAGCCTCGCCAGGAGCATCCTGCAAATTAAGCCCTGTCACAAATGATTCCCCTGCTGTAGGTTTCAGCAATCCACACATCATTTTAAAGGTGGTCGATTTACCCGCTCCATTTGGACCTAATAATCCAAAAATTTCTCCACTCTTAATTTTAAAAGTAATGTTATCTGCGGCTGTAAATTCTCCAAATCGCTTAGTTAAGCCGATGGCTTCTACGACAGGTGTTTCTTCAGGCTTTATTGGTTTGGTAATTTTGGCTAGTTCTGATTCACCGCTCGGCCCCCCACCTAAAATATCAATAAAGGCATCTTCAAAACGAGGAGGCGTTTCCTCGAGCTTAGCTTCAGGTCCAGCTCCCAATGTATTCAGATCTAAACGATGGCTTTTTCCTTTAAAAACAATCCGTACATCTCGACCTTGAATGACCCCGTCAATCACATCTTCCGAAGATAAAGCCTTTACTAAAACAACCCGCTTCCGTCCTGTGATATGTTCGATTTTAAAGGTTTGTCCTTGTACTCGCTTTGTCAAATCTTGGGGAATCCCGTTAAATAACATCTTGCCTTCATTTAATAGAAGAACGCTATCACATTGCTCAGCTTCATCTAAATAAGCGGTGCTCCAAAGGACTGACACACCTTCATCAATCAACTGGTGAACCATCTTCCATAATTCACGTCGAGAAACAGGATCAACTCCGACGCTGGGCTCATCCAATAATAATAACTGAGGTGTCCGGATCAATGCACAGGCCAGCCCAAGTTTTTGCTTCATCCCTCCCGAAAGAGCACCTGCTAGTCTCTCTGTAAAAGGTTCTAAAGATGTAAATTTTAATAGTTTTTCGAACGTTTCTTTGCGTTCATTTTTTGGCACGCCCCTCAAACTTGCGTAAAGATCAAGGTTTTGCTGAACGCTCAAATCTTCATAAAGACCAAATTTTTGCGGCATATATCCAAGAATGAGATGAATCTCTTCAGCATCATTAACCGTATCAAACCCAGCTACCGATATATTTCCTTTTGTAGGTAGAAGCAATCCAGCCATGAGACGAATCAGAGTCGTTTTCCCTGCACCATCGGGCCCGACTAACCCCACAATTTTCCCTTTCGGAACGGATGCTTGAATACAATCCAGGGCCGGAGCTGACCCTTTTTCAAAAATTTTAGTTAATTGATTGATTTGAACAAGATCACTCACGATTGTTCCTGATGGGGATCATCCCCCAATTTAAGTCTCACTGTTACCGGCATGCCTTGTCGTAAATATCGATCTGGGTCATCTACAATGACTCTTAAACGATAAACAAGATCGGTCCGCAACTGGGTGGTTTCCACGGTTTTCGGAGTAAATTCGGAAACAGGTGAGATAAAACCAATATGTCCATGATAGACAGGCATAGTGGGAGTATCCGTATAAACTTCTGCTGGCATGTTGGGGTAAATCTTTCCTAAATTACCCTCTGAAACATAGGCTCGAATCCATAAGGGAGATTTAATGGAAACCGTACAAACAGGATCACTTTCTTTGACGACAGAACCTGGTTCCCGAATTCTGGTTAAAATAAACCCATCTGTCGGAGCATACATTTCTGTATAAAACAAGTTATCTTGTGCAACACGCAAAGAGGCTTGAGATTGTTCTAAATTTGCGGTTAAAACATTCCAATTTGAATAAGCATCATCTAAATCTTCTTGTGAAACAGATCCTGACGGAAGTAGCTCTTGCCTTCTTTTGTAGAGCTTCTCTGCATTCGCTAAATTGGCACTAATCGATTTGACGTTCGCTTCAGCTTGTGCGACCTGATCTTCATAGATTTTTTTATCAAGAACTCCGACCAATGTTCCCGCATGAACTTCATCACCTTCGTCAAAAAATAATTTTTCAACCAGTCCACTTACACGAAAGCCTAGATCAACCTGCCGAATATCGACATTTCCATAAAGAATCAGTTCATTAGACCGGTCTTTCCCTGAAAAATACTTGTAAATCGCGAATATTCCTGCTGCAAGTAGAATACAGATCAGGAAAATAATCAAAGCTCTTTTCATTTTCGTCTCGCGTCACATTTATTTTTTAAATTAAAACCCTATATTCCATTTTTAGAAAAGGTTGTCAAGGGAACCCACAAATGAATGCTTTAAACAAATTTTGCATTTCCTCATTTAAAAATTTAAGTGTTCTTATTTTTTTTATAGACAAAAGTTACAATTTAAGAGAAAATAGAAGCTTTAATAATAGAATTTAGGCTTTTTATAATATGTCTACTCCTTCAAAAATCTATGATCGTAAAAATCCTTTTTTAGCCACAATCAAAGAGAGATATTCGCTTTGCAATCCCGGCTCCAAAAAAAATACCTATCATTTAGTTTTGGATTTAAAAGATTCTGGAATCTCTTATGCTGTTGGGGATAGCGTCGCTATTTTCCCTCAACACGATGTCGAACTTGTCGATCAAACATTGCAAATTTTAAACGCTTCCGGAGACGAAATCGTTTTTGACAAACGTGCTCAAGAAACACTTCCTCTTCGTACATTTTTAACAACAAAAGCGGCTATTACAACAGTCAGTCGCAAGTTATACACAGAAACTGCTGCTAGACAGCTGGACGCTGATAAAAAAGCCCAACTCGATTATTTTTTGCAAAGTGAAAATCAGCCTCTACTGAAATCTTATCTGGAAGAACATGGCCTGTGGGAATTTTTAGAAGAACACCAAGAAGTTCAATGGGATCTACAAGAACTCTGTAATTGCTTAATGCCTCTTCTTCCCCGCTTTTATTCAATCGCCTCTTCTATGAAAGCTGTCGGTGAAGAAATGCACCTGACTGTTGCCCTTCCTCACACACTGACAGATGAACAAATAAAACGGGGTGTTTGCACGCATTATTTATGTCATTTAGCCCCTTTAAATGAATCTGTCGTCCCTCTCTACGTTCAAGCTCACCACGGATTCACGACTCCAGAAAACATCCATGCCCCTATGATTATGATTGGACCAGGAACAGGCATTGCCCCCTTCCGCGCTTTTATGCAAGAAAGAATGGCCCAAAATGCACCCGGGAAAAATTGGCTTTTCTTTGGAGAATGGCATAGAGCCCATAACTTTTTCTATGAAGGTTATTGGAGAGACTTGGAAGCAAAAGGAAACTTACGTTTAGATGCTGCTTTTTCACGTGACCAAGAACAAAAGATATATGTTCAGCATCTTTTGCTTGAAAAAGGCGCCGAGGTCTTCGAATGGCTCCAAAATGGAGCAACTCTTTTTGTTTGTGGCGACGCGCATCAAATGGCAAAAGACGTAGAAAAAACACTTAAACAAATTGTGAGTACACACGGAAAGCTAGATGAAGCAGAGACTGAAAAATACCTTAAAACACTGAAAAGTGAAAAAAGGTATTTGCGGGATGTTTACTAAAAAGCAATAAGTATAAAGGTTCAAATAACCCAACCAAAATTGACTGCAGAGATACCAAACAATCGATCATCATAGAGTTATTTTGATTGCAAGGTCGAAAATGAATGCCTGATAGAAAAATTAACCTTCTATCAGCCATTCTTTGAAATTTATATTTGAGCGGTTCATGCAATAGGGGCGCCAGTAGGATCTGGGTGATGAAAATGTAAGCCATCCAATAAAGAGAAATTTGCTTCTTGAACATTAGAAGTCGACAATTCGTTCCAGCAGAACTCTCCAATTTTAGGGATGTCTGTCGTACGCTTTACTTTTTTTAAGTTTTTTGGTTAGAAGATAAAAAACTTTACCTTGAAAAGAAAATACATATAAATAGTGGAATTTTTAGTCGCTATCTCCGCCATTTCCCCCTTGTCCAAAATCGCTACCACCACCATTTCCTCCATGACCGCCATCCTGACCGGATTCACCTTTCTGTCCGAGATCTCCATCCTCACCCTTTTTATTCCCATAGCCATAAGAACCATGTTTTCCATCTTTGGCTCGAAAAGCACTAGAGCTATTGGTTTCAGCTAATAGCATCGAGGAAATCAATGTCAATCCAAGCAATATCACGATAAAATTATTTTTCATTTAGAATCCTCCATTGAATTGCGCCTTGAATATTTAGCTGATACTTTAGAAAGCAGAGAAATGGCTTAACATCGTATGAAGCAGGGAATTTTGGCAGACCTTGATATAGCTCAAGTGAGTTATATCGATTAAATGTCTTCCTCGGTCGTTAAGATGGCAAAGCACTGAACACCATCTCCACATCCAAAATCAGTTAATCCTTCCCCAGAAGTTGCCGTAATGCCCACTTCTTCTACACTCAATCCCATCACCTGTGCGATCTTCTCACGCATTTGAAGAATTTTGTCTTTAAACTTAGGCTTTTTCCCTTCCAATGAAATCGCTACATGCACAATTTTTTGTTTCCCTAAAGTTTTTAAGGCTTCTTTTAGATAAACTTCGCTATCTGTAATTCCATCGTTTAAGCATAGATCGTCGGCAATCCCCCCCAGAATAAGAACACCGGACAGCGAAGTGATCGCATTGCAAATGGCATGATACACAACATCTCCATCAGAATTTGCATTAAATCCTGGGGTATCATCAAAAATCACCCCTGCAATAATGCAAAGCTTAGATGAATCGGGTTGCAAAAAGCGATGGCTGTCTTGTCCTAGTCCCGTTCTAATTTTTTTAGACATACGAAGGTCTCCTGCTAAAAATCCATAAATCAGCAGCCATATTGCAGAAAAACCTTTTTATAAAAAAGAAAAAATTGTTCTTTCAAATTTGATAAAAATGAATTCATACAGAACCTTTATTATGGAAAAGAATTAAGAAATCAAATTACTTCTACCTTTTAGTATAGCTTGGACCCCATTATTACACGTTATTTCAGCTTTTATATTGAATTTAAATACTCAGACTGTTAAGAAGAGGTTGTCTTCATCTATATAATTAAAAACGATTCTTATCCCTCTAAAAGCGACTTGTGAGTCTCATGGAAATACTCAAAATTAAAGGCGGCGCACGTTTAAACGGAACTGTTAAAGCTGCTGGTGCAAAAAATGCAATGACAAAGCTGCTTGTTGCGTCTTTGCTCTCTGATAAAAAATGCACGTTTTACAATGTTCCTAATATTGGAGACGTGGAGGTCACGGTCTCTCTATGCCAAGAAATCGGCATGAAGGTCAATTGGGACCGAGAAGCAGGCTGCATGGAAGTCGTCACACCAGAACTTAAAACCGCCTATGTCCCTCAACGCTTTTCAGGATCTAATCGCATCCCTATTTTGATGATCGGCGCGCTCCTAGGACGAACGGATCAAGATATTATCGTTCCCACTGTTGGCGGTTGCGCAATCGGAAGCCGCACTGTCGATTTCCACATCGATGCTCTACGCAAATTGGGAGCCTCCATTGAATACCGAGAGATGAAAAGAGAGGGCGCCTATTTTGCACATGCTCACAATGGACTTAAAGGAACAATCATTCACCTTCCCTATCCTTCCATAGGGGCTACTGAAAATACCATTTTGGCTTCTGTAACTGCGCGTGGAATGACTGTGATTAAAAATGCAGCAACAGAACCTGAAATTATCGAACTCATTTTATTCCTCCAAAAGCTTGGAGCCAACATTTTTTACGATGTGGACCGTACGATTTGCATTCAAGGAACACGTCGTTTTTACGAAGTTGAACACACTGTTATTCCTGACCGCATTGAAGCGGCTTCATGGGGTATGGCTGCCATTGCTTCTAAAGGAAAAGTTTTCGTAGAAGGCGCTCAACACTACAATATGATCACTTTTTTAAACAAAATTCGTGAAGTAGGTGGTGGTTTTGACATTAAAAGCAATGGCATCGAATTTTTCTATGATGGGCCTTTACAGGGCGGCCTTCATCTTGAGACAGATGTCCATCCAGGTTTTATGACGGATTGGCAGCAGCCTTTTGTCGTTCTTTTAACTCAAGCATCTGGTTCCTCCGTTATCCATGAAACGGTTTATGAAAATCGTTTTGGTTACACAGAAGTTTTAGGAAGTATGGGAGCGGATATCACCTTATTTAGACAATGTCTCGGGGGAAAAGAATGCCGATTCAACGCACAAAGTTTCTGCCACAGTATTATCGTAAAAGGAGCGACTCCTTTGACAGGTAAGGAAATTAAAATTCCTGACCTTCGCGCAGGCTTTGCCTATGTCATGGCAGCACTGCTTGGATCTGGCGAAAGTACAATTTCAGGCTTACACTTTTTAGATCGCGGCTATGAAAACCTCGCAGGAAAACTGCAAAGCCTTGGAGCTGAAGCCTCTAGAATCAAGTTAGAGAAGAATTCTTCTCCTACATTTGAAGAGATTCAAAAACCAAGTATTCCAATGGTCGCAGAAGCACAGCTTGCTTAAAACCAAAGCTATCCTTTTCTCTTAAGTTTCGTTTGATTGTTTGAGCGAAATCTGCTTGAAAAAAGGAGAGTGAAACAGGATAATGAGCTCTAAAAGAGACTTATTTCATAGACCATCTCTTTTGAATTTTAAATCGGAGACCACAATGCCTAAAAATGATCAAGACCAAGATTCCATTCCGACCCCTAAAACGGAAGAAAAAATCGATCGTGCGCTTCTCGAAGCTAGACGCATTTTTCTAAGCGATGCCGTTGATAGCAATACAGCCGCAGATATCATTAAAAAATTGTGGTATCTCGAATTGACTGCCCCAGGAAAACCTATCCTTTTTGTGATTAATAGTCCTGGAGGTTCCGTTGACTCAGGTTTTGCAATTTGGGACCAAATCAAAATGATTTCTTCTCCTGTTACGACTCTTGTAACCGGATTAGCCGCCTCAATGGGTTCTGTTTTAAGTTTAGCTGGAGCACCCAAAAGAAGATTTGCGACTCCTAACTCTCGCTTTATGATTCACCAACCTCTAATTGGTGGTGTGATTAAAGGGCAGGCAACGGACTTAGAAATCCAAGCAAAAGAAATGTTAAAAACACGCAACACCCTCATTGAGTTATACATGCGCGAAACGGGTAAAGATTTTGCGGCTATTGAAAAAGCCATTGATCGAGATACTTGGATGTCCGCGCAAGAAGCTTATGAATTCGGCCTTCTCAGTGGAGTTGTCGAATCCTACAAAGATTTAAGCTAACTTAAATGAACTTTTCTTTTTCAAAATACAGTGGCTGCGGCAACGATTTTATTTTGATTGATAATCGCGATCAACGTTTCCCTGATCGCGATGCTTCTTTCATTGAGCGTCTTTGCCTGAGGCGACATGGAATTGGAGCCGATGGCTTAATTCTTCTTGAACTCTCCCATATCGCCGATTTTCGCATGCGAATTTTTAATGCGGATGGATACGAAACAGAAATGTGTGGTAATGGCATTCGTTGCCTAGTCAAATTTGCTCAAGAAATTGGCATTCAAAAAAAACACTACACCATCCAAACCATGCACTCTCTTTTAGAGGCATTTCCCTTCGGGGATTCGATCACGATATCTATGACAGATCCAGCAGAAATTGAATGGGATACACAAATTGAAGTGGATCAAACACTACTCACCGTGCATTGGGTGGATACGGGCGTGCCACATGCTGTCATATTTGTTGATGAACTTGAAGAAGCTCGTTGGATGACACTCGCCCCTAAAATTCGCGCTCACCCTCATTTTTCTCCAAAAGGGGTCAATGTCAACTTTGCTCAAATTAAAAAAGAGGAAATTTCTTTACGTACCTATGAAAGAGGTGTCGAACAAGAAACATTGGCCTGCGGCACAGGAGCAACAGCTGCTGCGATTGCTGCCGCCAAAATACAAGGAATCTCCTCACCTGTTTCGATCAAAACACGCTCCGGAGATAATCTTGAAATTCAATTTGAAAAAACGACAAAATTCCGCAATGTACGCCTAACAGGCCCTGCCATTTGTACTTTTAAAGGGGTTTTAGCCGGATAAGCGTTGGATTTGATTTAGCATTATATCCCTTATCAGCATGCCCATAGCCATACGGTCCCACATTAGGCTTTTCGAAATGGAATAGCTTTCGACATTTGTAAAGAAAAAAAGAAAATACGCGGTGCTTCCAAAAGTTTTTTGAATAAATAGTATCACTATCTGGCGCCCATTCTGTCTGAACAAAAGTATATTGTTTGAAACGTTTAGGAGCCTCTTTCTTTTTTTTCCCGGCTTCTTGACAGCTTTGCTCAAAGGTTTTTCCAAAGAGAGGATTGTCCTTTTCATCGACGGCTAATTTAACCCGCCCAAAAAGCAAAGACTTAATTTGGGGTCCTGTGATTGCGTACTGAGGGTTCGCGACGGCCGTGATTGTCTTATTCATCGGCGGAGGGCCTCCCGTCTTTCCATTAATTGTTCCGTGATCATAGTGACTAGAACCTCTTAAATAAGCCCCTCTCCGTGCCACTCTCAAGCAGTCATACAAAGCATAGGTTTCATTTTCTTCAATCAACATATGCTCACCTTGAAAAAATAAACGCATATACTTTTCATACTCGGAATAATTCTTTGCGTGCTCCCAAAATTTAGCGCTCATTACTTTTATGCTTAAAGCATCATGTTCTGCGGCCCTTTTAATCCCTAATCGGTGCGCTGTATTGCCATAAAATTTTAGGCGGGCCTCCACTTCACTTGTCAAGCTCGAATCGTAGGAAAGCCGGGTTTTTGCCTCCTGAATCAGATCCATCGCTTTCCGCATTCTTTCTTTTTTAGCTTTCGCCATGAAAATCGAAAATAACCGTTTTGTTTTACGACGCAAATGTGTGTCGATCAAATCGAGTGCAGCGTAAGCTTGATTTTGTTGAAGAGGGGTTAAATTTTCGGGAAGGGAAGCAACCCACTCCTCTACCGCTAGACTATGTTTCTTATCTTCAACGGCAAAAAACAGTAATCGACTGGCTTGGTCGGTGAATTGATCGATGCGATTCATTTTAAAAGCTCCTTTTCGTGTCTATGTAATCATTTTAATACAAAAACATCTTACTTACAATTTGTATAAATCATCATTTATTCTGAAATCCCCCTTTTCGGTTGAATGGAACTCTTTATTTTCAGTACAATCGAGTCAAATTCAGAAATTTATGAACTCACGTTTTTCTTTAGGGAGAGTCAATGAGCAATACCAAAGTTAAGCTCCAAGCACAAAATCCTTTAATCTTACGCAGCCATCGCTTGATGGAAGCTTTTGCAAAATCGGATGATGAAAGAGATTTTTACTTAGATAGACAAGAAGGCTTCATTATTTATGTCGATCTAGATAAGCCACAAGAGGATTTGGATGCGTTTGAGGAAGAGCTTAAAAATAACCCGGAACGCTATTGCCTCATACCAAAACTGACTTTTTACGAAACAAAAAAAATTATGGAAGGTTTCGTCAACGAAAAAGTCTACGATATTGACACAAAGGAAAAACTTTTAGATATCATTCAATCTAAAGAGGCGCGTGAGCATTTCCTTGAGTTTATCTATGATCATCACTCAGAACTTGAAAAATGGCAGCAGTATTACCAAGAGCGCTCTCGCATTCGCATTATCGAATGGCTGCGCAGTCATAACTTTCACTTCGTTTTTGAAGAAGATCTTGATTTAGCCAAAAATATGATTGAAAAATTGAAACGCAATCTTTTTCAACCAAAAGTCAGCAACGACATTGCTTCGGCACGTAAAGTCCTCACGGCTAAAGCAAAGACTTATTACTCCAGCGAAGCACTTAATCCACGACCAAAACGGGGTCGCCCTCCTAAACAAGCGGTAAAACAAGAAATTGAACCGCAAATGACGACTGATATCTATATCACAGTACCTTCACCGATTCTTCCACTCCTGTTCACTCCAGATATTTCGAGTGCATTTGATGTAACCTTCTCTTCTAAATTTGAAAGTGGAGAAGAATTAATGGCACATCGCCGCTCTCACTTGCTAGGTGATGTTGATCTCAACGTGACTGACCTATCCAGTAAATTGGAAACGCTTCGACATCTTTCCAATCGATGGGTGGAAGGAGAAGTTGAAAAAACCAAACCCGTTGTGCAAGAGAACTGGGATGACGATGAGGAAGATGATGAAGATGACGACTGGGATGTAGACGATTCTCCAAAAGCTTCTAAAGGTAAGAAAAAAGAATCTACAGCAAAAGCCGCAAAAGAACCAAAAGCAAAGCGCCTAACGAAAAGTAAAGCTCCTGCAAAAGCAAAACCTGCTGCTAAAACGAAAAAAGCTGCGGAAAAAGCCCCTGCAAAACCTAAAAAAGCTTTATTACGCCGCACAACACCTGGAGCTAAGCAAAAAACAAAAAAATAAGCTTTGAGATTCTATCCACATGCTTCGTCACAAAAAAAATGGAATCGAATGGCTAGAATTTGAGTTATTAGCTGACTGCAAAGGCCTCCAACATGGCACTATTTTACGCCAAGGAGGCTTTAGCAGTGGCTCGTTTTCAAGTTTAAATCTGGGTTTATATAGTACCCAAGACGAACACTTAGCAATTGCCCAAAATCTTGAGAAGGTGCAGTCCACACATCAACTCCCCTCTATTCACGTGGCTAAACAATGCCATGGAGATCATATCTGGCATATTAAAGATGCGAACGCTTCCCCACAAGAAGCTGATATGCTAGTCACAAATCTCTCAGAACAGGCATTGTTTGTCATGCATGCAGATTGTCAAGCTGTTATCATGTTTGACCCTATCACGCAAGCTCTTGCCAACGTGCATGTGGGCTGGAGAGGCAATGTTCAAAACATTCTTCAAAAAACCACTCGGTATCTGCAAACAACTTTTGGAACAAAACCTGAAAACCTCTTAGTAGGCATTTCACCCAGTCTCGGTCCAGAAAATGCGGAGTTTAAGCATTTTCAAACAGAACTCCCTTCCCACTTCTGGGATTTCCAAATTCGCCCTCTCTATTTTGATTTATGGTCCATCAGTCAAATGCAGCTAAAAGCATGTGGCGTTTTGCCTCATCACATTGAAATTGCAAAAATGAATACCTATTCCCTTTCTTTAGATTTTTTTTCTTACCGCCGCGATGGTATAACAGGAAGAAACGGAACCTTTGCAATGCTTGCTAAAAAAATTTAGAATATCGACTTTTGGATCTTACGTTCGGAGTGTTTTTATGTCATGGTCTCCACTAGCTTTGGAACATCAATCTATACTTGACTCTCAGTGGAAAACACTTTGTCAACAAAATGGAATTGTCCTATCTGAATATAGCTTTCCCAACAATTTTCTATTTCGTAAACAGCATGCGTATGAAGTCAAACACATAGACAATCTTGTCTTGGTGAGAGGCGTTTCTAGGAGCGGGGAAAATTTTTTAATTCCCACGTTTCATCCGGATAGATTATCTAAAGAGCGTATTCTTGAACTTTTAAAAATCGCTCCTTTATTTCCTATTCCAGATCAATGGTTGGATTGTTTCAAAGATTTTCCTGTGCAAGCAAGATATAACCGCGATCAATCCGATTATCTTTTTTCTGTCGATAAATTAAAGACTTTACCTGGGCGAAAATTAAGTAGCCGACGCAATCTCCTCCATCAGCTCACTCAAGAGCATGAAGTGCATACAGAGTCCTTTTGCGAATGCGATTATACGGATGCTTTACAAGTTTTAGAAAAATGGCAAAAACAATCTTCCTTTCCGGCAGATGAAACCGATTTTTATCCTTGCCAAGAAGCCTTAAAACATTTAAAACCGTTCCAATTTATGGGGCGTATGTGTTACGTGGATGGGGCTCCAGTTGCTTTTACGATTGGGGAAAAACTCACTCCGTCCACAGCTATTTTACACTTTTCAAAAGCTTTACATGCAATTAAGGGTCTAACTCCTTTTCTGTATGAAGACTTTGCAGCCCATCTTTCAGAAGATACTTTGTGGATTAATTTAGAACAGGATTTGGGAATTCCTTCTCTTAGGCAGGCCAAAGAGGCCTATGAGCCTGATCAACTCGTCAATAAATGGTGGATTTCTTTAGTTTGAGGTTTTATGCATCGATTTTACTTTTTACTGCTTTGGTTATGCGCATGTACAACTTTGCATGGCATAGAATCCCAAATTCAAGTCGGCGCAGACCGTGTAATGAATGCGCCTTATGTCTCCCTTTTAAAAGGAAAAAAAGTCGGGCTCATCACCAATCACACAGCTTTCAATGAAAAAAAACATTCCACGATTCAGCTCTTTAAAACCCACGCTAAATCCAAGGGTTTTAAACTAGTCGCCCTCTTTGGCCCTGAACATGGGTTAGATGGGGATGTCTATGCAGAGCAAGAGCTCCAATCAAAGGTTGATCCTGATGGCATTCCAATCCACAGCCTATATGGCAAAACACGAAAACCCACCGACGAAATGCTAAAAGGTGTTGACATATTAGTTTACGATATCCAGGATATCGGATCTCGCTCTTACACCTACAGCACGACTCTTTTTTATGCGATGGAAGAAGCTGCTAAGAAGAACATTCCTGTTTGGGTCTTGGATCGCCCAAACCCCTTGGGGGGCCTTATTATTGATGGACCCATGCTTGAAGAAAAATGGAGATCCTTTGTTGGATATATCAATGTCCCTTACTGCCATGGGATGACCATCGGAGAACTCGCCCAGTTCTTTAATCAAGAATACCAAATTGGATGTCAGCTTACCGTTATCCCCATGAAAGGCTGGCGACGAGATATGATATTCCAAGACACAGGTCTTCCCTGGATTCCGACAAGTCCATGCATCCCTGAGGCAAATACCACTTTTTATTACCCGACAACAGGTATTATTGGAGAATTACAACTTGTTAGCATCGGCATTGGTTATACGTTACCTTTCAAACTCATTGGAGCACCTTGGATTAATGGAACGACGTTAGCAAAGAAACTCAATGAGCAAGATTTTCCCGGGGTTCACTTTGAACCTTTCAAATATCGTCCTTATTACGGAAAATTTGCCAAGCAAGATTGCCAAGGTGTGTTAATTCTGATTACCAACCCAGCTAAATATAAGCCCGTTTCCACACAATATTTAATCTTAGGAATTTTAAAAACTTTGTACAAAACACATTTTCAGCAGGCTCTAGCAAAAGCCCAGAATCGTCAAGATATTTTCAATAAGGTCAATGGCACAGATGAAGTCTTTAAAATCCTTCAGCAAGAGCAGTACAGCACGTGGAAATTGCTCAGCCTGCATCAAAAAGAAAGAGAACAATTTGAAAAGAAAAGAATCAAATACCTGATCCCCGATTATGCCTTCTAAAGCTATGGAATCGGGGTTTTCATTAATTTGAAGACATCATTAATAGAGTTCAACCAAACATAGGAGTCTTTAACCATTTGTGTGGTCAAAAGATTCCATCCAAAGCAAATCACTCCAAGACCTAAAAGTGATTTTAGCGGCATCCCCAAAAACGTAATTTGTACTTGTGGAGCCAAGCGATTCACAATCCCTAAAAACACATCTGTCATTAAAATGGCCAACAAAGCTGGTGTTGCTAGCTGAATGGAGACCACCATCACTTTGTTTAATAGTTCAATTTGAGTCTTTCGAAAAGGTGATGCAGCATCAAAAAAGTTCGGATTGATGAACTGGTCCGGAGGAACAATTTCATAGGAAGTAAAAATAGCATCGATGAATAGAAAAGGAATATCTACGACCCAAAATAGAAAAATCAATACCATGTTTAGTAGTGTGCCCACCGGAGACGATTGGTTTTGAATAGTAGGGTCATTGACCATCAAACTCGCACCGCCGCGTTGATGATCGATAATCATTCCCGCGTTTTGAACAATACTAAACGGTATGCTGATAATAAAACCTAAGATAAACCCAATCAAAATTTCCTTAAATAGAAGCAACAGCGCATTGAAATTGAATCCAATGGGAGTGGTTGTCAGCAAAAGCATTTGTGGGAAAAAAATTACAAACAAAGAAATCGCCAATGACACTTTAACGGGGTGCGGCAAAACACGCGCTCCCAAAAAAGGGGACTGGGCAATAATGGGAAACATTCTAGCTAAAAATAGCAAAAAAATCGTCAATACCCCTTCGACTTCTCCAGTGGCAAGCGCACTGTTCAAAAAAACAGAGATATAAGCTTCTTGTTGAATTTCAGGCATGGTGATTGACTTTTATTTGGCTCATTATTGTGTCGCTAAGCTCCATTCAGGGAAATGCTGAAAGATATTAGAAGCAAATGTCATAATTTGAGCTCCCAACCACCCACCTAAGAACATCAATGTCAGTGTCACAGCGCATAACTTGACTGTAAAGGAAAGGGTCTGCTCTTGAATCTGCGTCGCAGCCTGGAAAATCGCGACCAAAAATCCAAAAAACATACTCACCAAGAGTGGAGGAGCTGATAAAAA
>NZ_JBFWIR010000079.1:0-14537 GCF_050255895.1 Parachlamydia sp. | reverse complement strand
ATCTCCTGCAGGACAAACATTAGAAGGGGAACCCCCGGCGACAGAAGGAGAGCAACCTACAGATAGCACGAATATTTTAAATCCTGATGAAGAAAGTCCTGCTCCCCAAGAAGAAGTGCACGCCCCTATAGATGCTTCTAAGAGCGTTTTGATCAATTTTAATAACATTCAAATGTTGGAATACATCCGATTTGTAAGCCGGATTTCGGGTAAGAACTTCGTATTTGATGAAGCAGATCTTGATTTCAACGTCACCGTGGTGTCTGAAGAGCCTGCGACGGTGGATAATATTTTAGCCGCACTCATTCAAGATTTACGCTCTCGGGATTTGACGATTTTGGAAGAGGGAAATAATATCATCATCCATAAAAATCCAAATGTCTCGAGCATTTCTAACGTGGGATCAGGAAATGTGATTCCCAGCGATTCTGAAATCGTTACGCAAGTTTTTCATTTAAATACGCTAGATCCTGCGAAGGCCGCTGCTGTTATTCGTCCTCTCACTTCCACGATGGCTTTTGTAGAGGTTCTAGAAAAGAGCAATAATGTGATTGTCACAGATCTTGTTAATAATGTCCGACAAATCGCACAGTTGCTCAAATCTATTGATGCTCCCTCTGGTGGACTGGTTGTGGGACAATATGTTGTTAAGCATAGCGCTATTGATGCGATGGTCGATCTAGCGCAGCAGTTAATGCTACCGATTGCCCAAGATCAACAATTTCTTTTGGTTCCTCATGCAACCGCCAATAGCATTTTTATCGTATCTTCTCCTTTTCTCGTTGAAAAAGCCATTTCTGTTTTACAGCGGCTTGATCAACGGCAAGGGATGACACGCATTTATGAAATGCACGAGCTAAATTTACAAGGTCGAGCTGCGGGTGCTGCAGAAGGGATGACACCCCCAGGAATTGCACCAGAGCAACAAGGACTTGGTAAATGGGATTTAGATGCACAAGGAAATTGGATTTTTAAACCTACCGGAGTGCAGGGAGGAGAAGGGATTCCTCAAGGGAAATGGTATAAAGATGCCAATGGAAATTGGTATTTTGTTCCAGAAGGAACCACTTCACCATTTGCACCAGAAGATGCTTTAGATCGAGTCCCTGAAGGACAATGGGAAAAAGATGAGAATGGCAATTGGGTTTTCAGATTAGGCAGTGGAGAATCCATTTCTGCAGAGCCGATTTTGAGAAATTTAAAACCAACTCCTGATCTTCCTCTAGGACACATCGAAAGAACTAAATTTTTTATCCATAAGTTGCAATATCGAAAAGGGGCCGATATTCAGCAAGCCCTTTCCCAAATTGCAACAAGTTTACAGCAGTTAGGGACGGGTAATGAAGACCTGATCTCGACGATTGATACAGTTCAATGGCTAGATGCCTCCAACTCCTTGATCTTTACAGGCACCACGAGCTCAATCAGAAAAGTTGAGGAGTTGATTGCGGAAATCGACACGCCCTTGCGCCAAGTGTTTATCGAAATGCTCATCCTTGATTCATCGCTTGATGACTCGTTAAACTATGGGGTGAACTGGGGAACGCGATTTGGGGGAGGAGACACTGCTGGATCTCAAGCCTTTTTGTCATCAGCTTCCACTTTACCCGGTGCTTTAGATACGACAGGTATTGCCAATACTAATGGGATCAGCACAGGACAAATTTTAACTCCGAATGCCAATACTTTGGCGAGAACCCCTGGTTATAATTTAGGGATCGTCGGGCAAACTGTTTCGGTAGGAAATCTCACATTCCAATCGTTTGGAGCTCTTGTAAAAGCGATACACGATAAAACGAGCACAAACATTGTGATGAATCCAAAGATTCTGGCTGAGGACAATGTTACAGCAGAGATCTTTGTGGGAGAGAACACCCAGTACCAAACACAGTCGATTTCAAATGACCAAGGAAGCGTCATTACTACAAATTTCGAGTATCGAAATATTGGGACCACCTTAAAAATCACCCCTTTCTTGGGTAACAATGACATTGTAACTCTTGAGATTCGGCAAGAAGTCAGTAGCGTCGCTTCCACAACTAATGCACAAGCATTGAACAACATTACACCAGGTCCGACGACACGTTTAAGCCGAACAACCACGCGCGTGCATGTTCCCGATAAATACTTTTTGGTAATTAGTGGAATGGTTCAGGATCAGGAGACGCGCAGACGTGTAAGCGTTCCATGCTTAGGCGGACTTCCCGTCATTGGTGCGGCATTCTCTGATAAAAACGTGACCGATGAAAAACGTAACCTGATGATTTTTATTCGCCCTGAGATTATCGATACGGAAGAAGAAGTCCAAAACTTAACTAAACACCAACAAGATCTATTCAGATACAAATGTGAAACGAAGAGAAGTTGGAAATATGAAGTGGATGAAGCACTTGATTTCTTCAATCTACGCTCTACGAATAAATATGAAGCCTGTGA
Source organism: Parachlamydia sp. (assembly GCF_050255895.1). Taxonomy (NCBI): domain Bacteria; kingdom Pseudomonadati; phylum Chlamydiota; class Chlamydiia; order Parachlamydiales; family Parachlamydiaceae; genus Parachlamydia; species Parachlamydia sp. The sequence goes on along the minus strand of NZ_JBFWIR010000079.1, from coordinate 12,101 downwards.
AGCATGTGAAGGTCTAGATGTGGGTTGTGATTAATGACTAGACTATTTGCGCTTCTTCTTGGCTTGGTCATTTCATCCTTTCTTCATGCGAACCCATGGGGAAAGGATGCCGATTTAGCCCGTAAACAAATTATCCGACCTCCCAGCGTAGCGTGCAAAACCCCCTTATTGGGTTATGTGGGAGAAAAGGTAATTCAGTTTCACCAAGAAGTGATTTCCCCTGCAGATGGTCCGCGCAGCAATTTTATTCCGAGTAGTTCACAGTATATGCAACAGGCTATGCGCAAATATGGTTTTTTCCAAGGTTTTGCGATGGGGTGTGATCGTCTTATGCGTGAGAATGATGACGAGTGGGTTTACCCAACAACTAAAAATTCTGCTGGTAACGTTATGAAATGGGATCCTGTTCCATAAAAAAACTCTCCTTATTTTTAAGACAAAGCTTAATTTAAAATTCAATATAGGTGCAAGAGAGGGGGGGGGGGGCCTGGAATTCTTTTGACGCAAACAAATTGACTAAACGAGACTTTCAAAAGTCGCGATTGTTTAGTGAGGTTTTATAACTCTTCAAAGTTGCTCGGAAAATCCATCTATTAGCAAGCGTTTGAGCTCTTGGCGTGCTTCATCGAGTTGCTTGTGTGTGTAATTTGCACCCAAAAGCAAGTAACTATGTTGTTTCATCGCTGTCATCACATATGTTCCAGGAAGCAATATTTCTTGTAAAAAATCATCCTTAGGCATTGCAAGGGCGATGGTTCCTTGGTGCAAAAAACCATGTTTGGTTCTTCTTTGAGCTCCCCCTCCCACTTTTCTTCCTTCTAACATCACGTCATATTTCGTCGGCTTGGCCATGCAAAAATTTTTGCTGGAGGCATCTAAGGGGAGTGGTTCTTCTGGAAGAAGCTGTGGCAGCACTTGATTTCCCATAAAAGCACTTAAGGCTTGCATGACAACTTGATTTACAAAAGCGTAATTTTCTAGTGTATTCACGGAATAAGCGGAATGGGATGCCGGAATTAAGACGGAAAATGCAAGGTCAGAAACATGAAAAACAATGCCTCCACCCGTAGGGCGTTTGGCGAGATTGAGATTTAGGCGATTGACAGCTTGCTCGTTTAAAAAATCAAATGGTTGGATAAAATGCCCAAAGGTTGCGCAATCTCCTATCCACTCATAGCTATGAAAAATAGGTTGTTTAATTGACTCCAACTGGCTTAATAGCTCATAATCCCGATGCATATTTGAGGATGCGCTGCAGCATCCTGATTGAACAATTTTCCATGTCATTATACGGCCTTGGTAAAATAAGAAGAGTAGCAGATTAATCAAATTCTAATCTACAAACCAAAAGAGAAAAAATGTCGTCACCACCACCAGTATTCACACCAGGATTGCATCATTCTCCCCCGCCTTCAAATGAAAGCAAAAAAGCCCAAGAGCATCCCTTTGCGGAAGAAGAGTTTTCTTTGCCCAAAACATCAGAGCAACACAAGAAAACAGCTTCTGAAAAAGCGGAGAATGTCAATACGGCGCAGGAAGAATTGAAATCGAAAGAAGCGCGAGGATTTCAAATTCCGCGGATTTTAAAGAAGATCTGGGATTTTATGAACAAGGCTTCGGATATTATCGTAATGGCTATCGGGGTGCCGCTTAAATATGTGGGGTTATGTTTTCTAGTCATCGGAGCCGTTCACTTTGTGGTTATTCTATGTATTTCCATTCCTCAAATCACATTAGCGACGGGAGTGATGGCTGTCATATTTGCTCTTATCAAAAGTGGAGCTTTACCAACAATTATTGCAGGGGCAACGTTGTATAAATTCGGATGTGACTTAATTGAAAATAAATCATTACCTTCCTTGAACTTGATCCCCTGGGTTCTTCCACTTCCTTTTTATCAGTGGTTAAACATGGGAAAAACTCCGAGTCCTATGGACCCGAAGTAGACTTAACGATAAACTGTGGGATGGTACCGTTCACTGAGGCGGTCTCCATATCCATACTCAAGCAGTTTGAGAGTATGAAAAAGAGGATCTTCTCGGTTTGCGATATACACAGGGCTTGACTCTGTGTAAACAATCAGTAAGTAATAGAGATCTTTTCTTTTTGGAGAGTCAAAGTCTAATGGAAGATCGGCTGCAAAAAACACGCCTGAACAAGGTTGTGAAGGAAAGATGCTGACAGAGGATGGGACACTTTCTTCGGCGACCACGGGCGTTTCGATTGTATGTTTTGTGGGAAGGGCGAGCATAAGTCCTCCCAACGTGCCTTGAATGCAACTGACTTCGGTCAATGTGCGCGTTTGATTTAGAAAATTTCGATAAATCTTGCCTTCTTTCTGAAAAGGGACATGATAGACGGGAAAAAATTGATCAAAACCCAAACGAATGGGTCTTTTTTCGAAAAGTTCCGAAGCAATATGCGCTAATTGGGGTTGTGAAACAGCTTTTCTCAGAATATCTGAGGATCTTGACAAATCTCTTCCATTCAAAAAAAGTTTTTCTGAAGCGCATCCGCCGACTTTCGCTGCACTCATATTGAGGCGTTGACCAAGTGCGCTTTCCAACTCATTCGCCATGCTGATTGCTTGATTTGATGACAAGAGGTCAGCAAATTCGATGAGATGATTTTTTTGAAAAAAATCACGGTGTTCTTTAGCTGTTGCAAATTTCATAATTTAGCTTAATTTTTAGATAGTTAGATCGAACTATCATCGCTATATTTTTCTTTTTTGGCAACCAAGAAATGCACATCTAAATTTTTTTAAGAAAGTCCTCTAATCGAGACAAGCCTAAGTAAAAAAGTTGAAGAGATATTTAAAAGACTTGCAAGATAACGGCGATCCTCATAAACGTAATGGGAGAGAAATCGATTTCTCGAAAAGGTAAAGGAATGATTGAAAATTCGGAGTTGCTATGCGTAAATGTCAACAGATAACCTTTCTTATAGTTTTATTTTTTTCAAACTTTATTCAAGCACGTGATCATGATTTACGTTCTCTAGATTCGCTGGTTCAGCATTTAGCAGAGATTGCGAACCAACATGATGGTGCGCCATTGGAACCTATTCCAATTGTGGGAATTGGGGGATGTCCGGGTGTTGGGAAAACGTATTTTACACGTGAACTCGCTGGATTGCTTAGAGAAAAGGGAATACGCCCTTTGATTTTGCCGCTCCATCACTTTAATTTATCCCCAACTGAAAGAAAGGAAATTGGAACAGAGTGGGATGTGCGACATTTTAAAATGGCGGATTTGCATCATGTCTTGTCTATCATCCATAGAGGCGAAAAATGGATTAAAAAACCGACATGTGATCAATTGACAGGAGAGATTGGAGAAGAGATCCTTTCTTTGGATGACGTAGATCTGATTCTTTTTGAAGGGTTGTATGCTTTATGCTCGGAATCGCCAGTCGATTATTTTAAATACTGCGAATTGGGGATATTCTTAGAAGCGCGCGCATCAGATATTTTTGTTTGGAAATGGGAAAGAGAACAAAAGAAAGTACATCCACGTACCCCAGAACAATTTTTAAAGCACATAAATGCTTTATTTGAAGAATATCGCAAGAATATTGAATATTCCAAAAAAAACGCCTCTTTTTTGATTAAAAAAGATAAAACCCATCGCTACCATTTAGAGATCCGAGCTCTGTCAGGAGATAAACATGATTCAAGCCAGTCCTGCATTTGTCAATAGCGAAAGAGTAGAATTAGCAGGATATTTAGTGGAGTATGAATCCGCTCCAAACATTGCTTTAAGGGCTATTTTCGATAGGGCTATCAAGTATCTGGAAATCTATTTAACACGATCGCTTAATCTGTCTTTACGTGAAAATATATGGCATAGTGTTTCGAAAGAGCGGTTAACAACGCTTAATCACATTTTAGCTGAAGCTGTGAATGAAAAAATCTTTTGTCAATTTACAGATAGTGAGATTCATGCAATGCTTATCGAATGCAAGCAAACAGGTGCTGTTTCTTGCATTCGTTTGGCCATGGAAACTAAGCATAAAGAAAATGCAATAATGACAATCTTAGTCGGTAAAGTGAATGCGATGGCCAAAAGTTTGACATGTGATATGGTGGACTGTTTTGAAAAAAGGCTTGCAGTCATCACCTTTCAGTAATGTTTCAACCGTAAAGTCGGTTTAATACCATTTGAAGAAAATTTGGATGATGCAAGAGCTGATTACTCAGCTTTTGGGTTTCGAGATAATCGCGTAAGATTTTAAGAGTCTCAGGGTGCGAAGGATCTGCTCGAAAGCTAGGTAAGGGGATGGCTAGTAATGGATGATAAGGAACAAGTGTTCTTAATGAACCAGATAGCTGCATAGAGATTTCACGGTATTGGTATAAAAGTTCCTCCCAGGAGCTTTTTGGAACGATAGTGGATAGTTTTTGGTTGTAGAGAATTTGCTGTTTTTCCTGATCGGTTAATTTTGATGTGGTGTGTGCATCTTGTGCATAAGTCGATAAGGTGAGTTGTATCAGTAAATCCGAAGACATTTGAAATAAATGCGCATTATGTTCCCCATATCCTAAAAGGATTCCCAATAAATCATGTTTTTTGATGGTATGGGGGCCTTTTTCACAAATTGCTTTGAGGACCTCATGGGGCGTTTCATATTGGGGAAATGCATTTTTAAAGCTAGCCCAATGCTTCTCAATTTTTTTCAGACATTTAGGCCGATTAATGAGATAAAATTCCTGAAATTCAATTTCATCCTCTGTGAATTTTACTCGCTTTAAAACAAATGGGCTTTCACTAATATGCGGATTATTTTGTTCCCAAAAATCCCATAAAACTTCTAGCTTAGCATTTTTTTTGCAGCAAGCAGACATATCTATGGAAGGGGATATATAATACCTATCAAAAGAAATGGGCTTATTCCCAAATAATGTATATCCAAAATGATAATCTTGAATGAGAGTATACGCCAAAACGATTCTTCCTTAGAATTACAGCCGTGATCGGCAAACAAATAGGAGCTATTCATTAACATCCATATGCAGAAGGTTAAAGTTAGCCCTTTTATTTTGCTGTTATTCATCGCATTGAAATTTGTGCACTTTAAAATTCTTTGAGGCGATAAGCTTCGGGAAAATAAGTAATAATGTCTGAGGCTATCATCACGTGTGGGGTATATTCTTCCGCCGCCTGTTCACCAGCAATGCCATGCAAATAAACTCCCAGGCAAGCTGCTTCATGTGGAGGTAATTTTTGAGCGAGAAGGGCGGCGATTAATCCGGTCAGAACATCTCCACTTCCAGCAGTCGCCATGCCCGGCGTTCCGGTTGGATTAACACAGGTTTGAGTTTCTGGTGAAAAAATAAAGGTGGGTCCACCTTTAAGAAGTAGGGTCACATGGTTTTTCTTTGCATAATTCTCACACGCCTTTAACAACTCAGGAGTACGATTTTCTGATTCAGGAAGTTTAAGTAATCGCAAAAGCTCATGTAGATGAGGAGTTAAAATCGTTGGGCATGAAGGGAGAGGGATATTTTCTTGTGCGATCAATGTGAGGGCATCTGCATCGATGACGCATGGTTTTTCCAGATGGGGGAAAATGTTTTTCAAAAGCTGGATTGTTTCAGCTGTTCTGCCTATTCCCGGGCCGATAAAAGTGGCTGCAGCATAATTCAAGACGTTTAAAATGGTATTTGGATCATCATATTGATAAGGGATTTTGATCAACTCATATGCACTAGCCGCGAGTTCGTTGTGCATGCCATCTGGATAAAGCAAGCGAACGATACCCGCCCCTCCCCTAAGAGCTGCTAGTGAAGCTAGTAATGCCGCTCCCGGCATGCCTGGAGAGCCCGCCAGCCCAACAACTTGCCCCCGCTCATATTTATCGCGATTACGTGTAATTTTGGGGATGAGTGGTGAAATGATATCAGGAGAAAGCATGATCAATTCTTCTGCTGACTTTTCAATATAGGTGCCTGGAAGGCCAAAATCCACATATCGCAGCTTCCCCACATGATTCCAGCCATCCTGCAAAAAGAATCCGGTTTTAGGCAGGCCCAAAAAAATGGTTTCAGTGGCTTGAATGGCTTCTCCTGAGACTTCTCCGGTTTCCCCGTTTAAGCCAGAAGGAATGTCGATCGCAATGATGGGAAGTCCGGAAAGATTGGCATGTTTGATGGCTGCTTGGTAGGCAGGATCTTCAATTTTACCATGAAAACCCGTGCCAAAAATTCCATCGACGATCACTCCCGTTTGCAAAAATGGGGGATTTGCCCCGTCAACATGAGCCACTCTGCCGCCTTCCATTAAAAAGCGATGATAGTTTTGTTTGCAAAGATGGCTGCATTCTTCTAAAGGAGAGAGTTGCAAACCTAGAACTTCATAATCGAGATGCATCAGATGGATACCTGCAACATAAGCATCTCCCGCGTTATTTCCTTTTCCACATAGGAGTGTCACCTGGCGATCTAAGTCATATTTCTCGACAAGTTCATGTACAAAAAGGGCCACCCCACTTCCGGCTTCTTCCATAAAATCAGATTCTGAGGAGCCGTTTCGATAGGCATCTGCTTCGATTTGCATCATTTGTTTAGGCGAAACAACTTTCATGACAATCACCCTTTTTCGTGTAAAACTATTTATTCTGTTTTTACAGGTGTTCTTCTTTAATTGCACGCTCCATTAATGCATTGACGGCAATTTGTGGCTTCATGTCTTTGTAGATAATCTCGTGAATGATTTTTGTGATTGGCATGCTCACATTTAATTTTTCGCTTAATTGCAAAGCAGAAACGCATGTATAGGCCCCTTCAACAACCATTCCAATTTTATCTTGTGCTTCCTTAGGCGTTAAACCTTGTGTCATGAGGTGGCCGAATCTGAAATTTCGGCTAATGAATGAACTGCATGTTAAAAATAGATCGCCCATGCCAGATAGGCCATTGAGAGTTTCCGCTTTACAGCCTTGAGCCACGGCAAGCTTGCGAATTTCATGTAACCCTCGTGTCATTAATGCCGCCTTGGAGCTATTTCCTAGGCCCAATCCTTCGCAGATTCCGCAAGCGATTGCGATAATGTTTTTTAGGGCGCCTCCAAATGCAACTCCATGAATATCGGCATTTGGGTAGACCCTAAAGGTGGGAGTTGTAAAAATTTGACATACCGTCATCAACAAGTTGGGATCATAGGCTGAGCCAACAACTGATGTGGGAAGATTGCGAATAACTTCCTCTGCAAATCCCGGACCGCTCAAAAAACCAACTTGTGATTTGACCTGAGGGCCTAAGGTTTGAATCGCGACATCGGGCAAAATCAAGCCGCTGCCCTGTTCAATACCCTTCGACGTCATGATCAAGGGGATATTTAAGGGGCCGACTGCTTTTACCTTTTCTAACACAGGACGAAGCCCTGCCGAGGTCACAGATTCAATAAGTAGTTCAGATTGAATTAAAGCGGCTTTAAGGTCTGTTGTAAAATGCAGATTTCCTTTAGCTATATGACCAGGAAGAGAGGGGTGTTCTCTCGTTTGATTCAAGCGATCGGCAAGCGCCTGTTTTGTTGTCCAGCAGGTTAACTCGTAGCCCTTAGCAGCCAAGAGGGAGGCTAAACAAAACCCCCAAGCTCCCATTCCTAAATATCCAATTTTCATGCGTTTACGAAGCCTTTCAATTTTTAAAATTTAATCTCTCTATTTCAGACTTTAATTTAGATCTCGATTTCTGGATAGAGCGGAAATTTTGCCAATATAGCATTTACCCTTTGTTGCGCTTCATCAAGAATTTTTGGATCAATCTCTGCGTTCGCTTTGCTTAGTTGTCCCGTTTTTTCCACAATAGTGGGTTTGGCATTTTTTAGGACTTTTACGATAATATCCGCAATTTCGTTCATTTCATCTGTACCCATACCCAAAGTCGTGACAGCTGGAGTTCCGAGACGAATTCCAGAAGTATACCACGGGCCATTTTGATCACCTGGGATCGTGTTGCGGTTTACAGTCAGGCCAGCTTTTCGTAAAATAGACTCAGCATGTCGACCTGTTAAACCAAATGAAGAAAGATCGACAATCATTAGGTGATTTTCAGTTCCGCCAGAGACAATGCGGGCACCATCAGATTTTAGTTTTTCAGCGAGCGTGTTTGCATTCTTCACAACTCGCTGAGCATAATCTTGGAAATTTGGGGAATTAGCCTCTTTAAAAGCGATTGCTTTTGCGGCGATTACGTGAGGGAGAGGACCGCCCAAAACTAATGGACATCCTTTATTGATCGTATCGGCAAATTCTGCTTTACACAATACGAATCCTCCTCTTGGGCCTCTTAAGGTTTTGTGAGTGGTCGATGTAACGATGTGCGCGTACGGAACAGGATTATATTCGTCTTGAAAAACTTTTCCAGCGACAAGACCTGAAAAGTGGGCCATGTCTACCATGAAGACAGCTCCTACGGAATCTGCAATTTCACGCATTTTTGCAAAATTGATACGACGAGAATAGGCAGAATAGCCTGCTAACAGAATGTCTGGTTTTTCTTGAAGCGCTTGCTTGGCCAGCGTGTGGTAATCCAGTTGTTCTGTTTTTGGATCGACATCATAAAATACAGAGCGCATCATTTTAGAGGAGATGTTATGTCGATAGCCATGCGTTAAATGTCCACCTGAATTTAATGACATGCCCATTAATTTTTGTTGGTTCATTAGTTTGCGCACCTGTTCGTATTCTTCAGGGGTGAGTTCATCAAGTGTTTTTTTGCCTAGTCTTTCAATTTCTTTATTTTGGACTTTTTGAACAAGGATAGACCAAAAAGCAACTAAATTGGCATCTGCTCCAGAATGGGGTTGCACATAAGCGTGTTCGGCTCCAAAAATTTGTTTGAGTTCTTCTTGGGCCATTTCTTCGACTAAGTCCACATTTTCACAGCCTGCATAGAATCGGTGATGGGGGTAGCCTTCAGCGTATTTGTCAGTTAAAAGATTGCCCATAGCTAATTGAACAGTTAGAGAGGAATAGTTTTCTGAGGCAATGAGTTTTAAGTGGGAACGCTGATCGCGCAGTTCTTGCTCAATGGCATGGGCAATAGGGGGGGCAAAAGATTCGATTTGATCTAAAGCTGCAAGATAAGCAATGGCCGCAGGCTGAAGATTTTGGGCATGCTTTTGTAAATATTTTTGTATACGGGGCATAGAATATCCTTCATTTCATGAGCTGATTTGCTAAGATAGATTAATGGATATTCGATTTAATTGCAGCTTCCCAGGAAATAAAATCCGCAAGAAGTTTTTTCTTGCGGATTTGCTTAAGAGACAAGAACTAAGAAAATTTAGGCGTATACTGAACAGATCCTTTGTGCTTGAGATGGTGGTTGGCACCTTCTTCATAAATTTGATCATTAATCAGAACTTTAAATTCGCAAGAATGAAAAGGAATATCCGTTTCCCAAACCCATTCATCTGCTTTGACATTTTTGAGTTTAACACCCCTGTCCCACGATAGGTCAGCCCCTTTTCCTCGGATATAAATGTGATTATTAAATCCCACATCATAATGGATGACAACGCGTGTTTTTTCGGTGTGCTTAGGGTGAGCCGTTTGATGCTTTTGTGACAGTGCTTGGCTGGATTGTGAAGCTTGGCTTGCATCAGATTTTTTTTCTGAATTTGTTGGCTGTTTTTTAGTGACCAGCATAAAAAACTCCTTTAAGTAATATTCCTTTTGACTTTCCTCCGTATTGACATCTTTTTTAAGGATAGTCAATCAATTTCTTTAAGTAAGTAGTTAGGGCTCTTCCCTAAATCACTTAAAATAAAAAGGAAGGATGAAGTACTGAGTTTATTTTATATTTAATTGACTCAATCGTTAAAAATAAAGGAATAACATGCGTATAGAAGCGAATCCCATTAGATATTCGTCAGGATATTTTTAAAATTGTGATAAAAAATGATACAGAAGAGAGCTTGTACGTGAGAATTTTAAAGGTTGTTTAAGAGTAAAGAGGGAATAAAATGCCCTGTTTTCTGGAAAGGCTTCAACCGAAAGGGGATGTTGTAAGGATTTAGGAGGACTCTCTAAAAAGTGCATTTCCTTATGAAATGCCCCATGAATGGTGGGGCTAAATTGTTTAGTTGGAAATTTGCTGGGCCTTGCCCCATTCCCCTAAAGTACCAACTAAAGCCTGAGCATTCGTGATATTTTGTTGATACCATAAAGAATTCCAGGTGATGGCCATCTTTTGGTTATCTAAAAGTTTAACATCGTAATCATCTAAAACTGTCTCAGTATTTTGTGTAATCTGTGTTGCGGTAGACCATGTGCCGGTTGAGGAAGAGTAAGTTGTTCCATAGATTTTTCTGACTCCTGCATCTGTAGCAGACCATATTAAAACAGCATTGCCACTGCTGTTCATCGCTAATTTGGGATTTTCGCAGTCGTTTCCTGGGATTTCAAATTCAGTCACAGAAGACCATGAGCCACCATTTGGGAGAACTGTGGTTTGAATGTTGTTGTGAGCTTTATGAATAAACCATAATGCGATTAAATTACCGCTCGAATCAGCGTGTAATTTTACGTTTCTGGGTGTGTTTGCGTATGTGAAGCTAGAAAGAATGCAAAAGTTTAGGATCAGTAGCTTAAAGTAGAATCTGTTCATTTTTTCCTGTGTGTCATTAATTGTCGATAGGTGGTTTAAGACAGAAAAGCCCTTGCCAAGAGGCAAGAGCTCTGTCATGGGGTATATTCTAAGCGATAATCCCTAGTGGGATTTAAGGCTTATGATTCGATTAGCTTAATTAGAGATCGTGGCTGTTCCCGTCCATGTCCCTAAAGTGTTGACAAGAGCTTCTGCCGTAACCAGGCCCGTCGTAATCCAAAACGAATTCCATACGATGACTGCAGTATCAGTATCTGATAGTTTTACATAGAAATCATCTAAAATTGTTTCAGAATTCGTGCTAATTTGTGTGGGTGTTGACCAAGTAGCCAAAGTCGCATCATAAGCTGAGGCGTATAATTTTTTTAGGCCCGAGTCAAAGGTATACCACACCATTACAGCGTTTCCGCTACTATTTATTGCAACTCGTGGGCCTTGAAAGTCCAGTCCTGTAATCGCAAAGTCTACAGGGGTTGACCAAGAACCACCTGCAGGCAAGACTGCTGCCTGGATAATGTCATTTGTTGAGCTTGTTGTCCAGTAAGCGATTGAGCTGCCACCCGTATTTGTGGCTAAGCGAATGTCTCTAGGAGAGGCAGCATAAGCAAAATTCGAAGTAAGACAAAAGAAAGCAATAAGAAATCTGAGATAATTTTTTTTCATCATTTTTTCCTTTTTGTTTATTGAATTTCAAAAATGGTCATATACCCCATAGCAAAATTAAAAGTGGGATTAGATCCTGCAGTTCCAAGTGTAACAGGATTTAGTCCTACGCAAATAAGATAGACAGTTGTCGTATTTGCGAGATTCACAAAAACCTGGAGCGGCTGAAAACTCAGGTTTTGGTTTTGGTAAAAATGGCTTCCAGGAAGAATATTCGCGATAGCGCTAGCTGCGGACGAAATACTCGTCGTTAATGCGAAATCACTCTGTCCACTTACGGATAAGCCATATGTGAAAATATAATGTCCAGCAGGAAGTGTAAGGGCATTGTTTACGGGAGTTGTATAAACTGCCCCTGAAGAAGCCGCGGAACCAGATATTGTGATGCCGGAGCTTGGTGATGTGTATGCGCCCGAAATAAATTGGGCTGTGCAATCTGAAACAGGAGGGGAGGGAGATGAACTTAGTCCAAAAATACGATATCCCTGTCCAGATGATCCTGGAGGGCCGCTTATGTAAAGGCTCGCAGCATAAGAAATACCGCTTGCTCCCGTGCTCCCTGTTGCTCCCGTGGCTCCTGTCGCACCAGTTAATCCAGTAGGACCTGTAGCTCCAGTTGTGCCTGTCGGGCCGGTTGGTCCAATAGGACCTGTAGCGCCGGTAGCTCCTGCGTCACCAGTCGCGCCAGTTGCTCCGGTGGCTCCTGTCGCACCAGTTAATCCAGTAGGACCTGTAGCTCCAGTTGTGCCTGTCGGGCCGGTTGGTCCAATAGGACCTGTAGCGCCGGTAGCTCCTGCGTCACCAGTCGCGCCAGTTGCTCCGG
>NZ_JBFWIR010000078.1:0-14598 GCF_050255895.1 Parachlamydia sp. | reverse complement strand
TATAGTTGTTTTGCATTTTTACCGAAAGAAAGCTGCCTCTTTAATTCCTTTTGTCATTCGGCCTGAAAATATAGATCTTTGGTTAAATTTGAATATGAAGGATCCTTTATTTGAAGAAGCTTCGCAAATGATTGTTCAAATAAAGGACAATCATGCGGTAGATAGAAATCAAACCGCTCTGCTCATTAAAAAAAAGATTGAGGAAATTCCTGTCATTATTCGTCATGAGCGCCATAAAAGTTACAATGAATCTCGCATCCCAAACCATTTTTATGATTTATATTACAATGCTGTTTTAAATCGTTTTACAGGGAAAGATTTAATTGTTGTAGAGGAAGCAACTGGCATAAAACAAAGCGAATTGAATGATAAAGTTACGCACTTCAAGCGAATAGCGGTGACTCAATCCATTCTAACTGAAAATCTCAAAAAAATTGATGGTCTCATTCAAACTGTTTTTCCACTTATTTATCGCTTACAAGGGCGAGAGCTTCTTGAAAATCAAAGGATTGAGCTTTCTAGCCAAAAAATGGCCTGCTTAAGGCCTGCAATTTATAAGCTCCGCTATAAAATCATTCGAATAGATCAAGAAGTTCAAAGTGTGATTAAGGTTGTGCTAGAAAACACCTTTAATAGCATTAAAAAAAATTTAAAATTAAACAATCTTAAATCTTTCTTCTACCATATGATTTTTGAGCAACTCAATAATTCAATGCGCACTTTTTTTTGCAAGTTATTAAATATCTCAAGTTTCCAAACAAACCGTAAAGTTCGTGAATTGAAAGTGAATCAAAGGGCCCACAGTTCATTAGAAGGCATAGCCAGCGCTATAAATCAACTTTCAAATCAGATACATCAAGCCGCAATTAATCCTACAAGCAAGTATGAGGATCTCCAAAAAAAAATTAGCGCTCAGTTACCTTCTAGGAAGAGCTATAAGATACTCTTTTTAAAGCGTTTATTTGAACAAGCTCAATCGCAAATTGATAAAAATTTGATAGCCAAATTAAGTGGAAATACAGAAGATCAAATTAATAGCCAAATCGATGCGACAATTGCGAATAAATATAAAAAAACGCTTTCCATAGATCAGAAAATTAACCGCCATCATGCAAAACTAATAGATGATGCGTTAAATGTAGCTAAAAGAGAAATTGTCAAACTTCAGAAAGAAACAGAAAAATTTCAAGGCCAACTCATGATGGAGCTTCGGACATCACATGGGATGACACAAAAAATTTTTCAGTCTCTTTATAAGAAAAAAAATCCTGGCTATCCGATGAGTGATGGAACTTTAAGTAATCTCGAAAACGGGATAAAAACTATGAGTCGTGAAACTATTCGACAAGTTTCAGAGATTTTCGGGGTGAGTAAAGCTCTTTTTTATCCTTCACATTTTGCTGAAGTTTAATAAGTTAAATGATCTATGATCAGATAAAGGGCTTTAAAAAGCCCTTTAACACAACATAACATGCATTATCAGACGTTATATGGAAAACACAAATAAACTAAGTTTAAAGCCCCCCTCTTCCGATTCCGATTACATTATGTATGAACTTGACACATCCGGGCGAGATGAGACCTATTAACTGTTCTGTTACAACTATTTACATTAAATCTATCAATGAAAGTCAGCTCTGTTATCTCGAAAAAGTTGCTCTAACCTCAATGTTGCCTCAAATAGTCGGCTTTTTTCCAACAAGTATGTCGGATCAAAATCATCGTATTTAATGCACACAAATTTCGGAAAATCCAGATCGCTTCTTGAATCGCTATTACGCATAGCCACATTAATTGTAAAAGGAATGCGAAACTCATCAAAAACAGAACGCATAGCCTCTATTTGTTTTTTTCGTTCCATATCAGTATGGTAGCCATCATTAAAATCGACCACAAGCGTGCCAGCCTTTTTTAGGATTCGTGCTGCATTAAAGAAAATCCCGGCATTTCTTAAAGTGGAAGCCGGGTAAATCCGCTCTAAATAGATATCATCTACACTTTCATCAGGAAAATAAGCCATCTGTTCTAGATTAGTTATCGAAGCTTTGAAATCCGGAAGAACATCAGAATCGGCATCAACAGTAAAGGGATGGTAGGACTTGTTCATACCAGTCTCTAGCACATAACGTCGGCCATTTAATTTAGGAGTGCAGGCATTAATCAGAGTTCCTCTACCAATTAAAAGGTCAACAGGTTCCCCTTGTTCCTTTCGCTCTTGTCGGTAGATAGAAAAAGAAGAATATATTGGTCTGCTTATAATCGTTTCTGGTTGAATATGAGAAACTGGACGGGAATTGCTAGTCTGGCGCTGCAATTTAGGTTGCAATGGTTGAAGAGTTGGTGGTTGATGATCCGCTTGAAAATTTAAGCCAGGATTTACGTTTTGATCTTTGAAAGTTTCTTGATAGTCTCCCATCTTTTTGATCGCTCTGTTAACAACAAATTTTTTGTAATCAATGCAGACGGCTTTTAGCAGAACAGCAAGAGATCTTTCAAAAATATTTATTGAAACAACGGCTAATTCCGTATCACTTTTTACAAGATTAATGCGGTATGCATGATAAAATCGACCTTGCTGGATTTGTAGATGCAATTTCGAATTAACGCTTTCCCTTTTGTCAATTAACGCTAATATTTTCATAATACGACTTTACCTGCATAATTTTAATTAAAAATTGTATTGTACCACAAATTAAAAGTTACTGTAAATAAATAAATTGATTATAAAAAATGATAAAAAAGTGACCTTCGTGCATACATTAATTAAGCTTTGCCAACTTAACAATATCCTTCACTTCTAGAGTTTTAGGATAGCCCTTGCTAACTGCATTAATCATAGCTTGTCCCACTTCCAGCAAGTACAAAAGCCCGATGGATAAAGTTTCCGACCAATAGGATAGAACCAAGCAAAAAACTTGTAATAACTCTTCACATTTTTCTGTCCAGGCGTGACTTTCATAAAAGCTGGACGGAACATGTATGAGTGCTTAAACAATCGCAATAAGGCATTTTCGGTGGCCCTTTTTTTACACGCGCCCATGCAATTCGTCCTTCCTTGCTCCCTGCTGTCAGTCCCTGTGCCTGTAACGTAACAAAAGTCATCTCTGGATTGAGTCGGGCTAGAAGTTGCCCAAAATTCAGTGTGAGATCGTAAGTTATGTGCTTATATTTCTCCTTATTCATAGCAACGGATGAAGCACCCAGACAAAAAAACAAGCATTGTATTCAACCAATTGCGATTCAATGCGCTTAAGATTAAAAAATCAGCATGAATAATTTCGCATAGTCTTGGATGCGACAAACCTCCAGGTTTTCTATTGATGACTAAAACCTGTTCTACATTTGCATGATTAAGACATTCGATCAGAACGCCTTCTCCCACCATGCTCGCTCCACATATAATTGCTTTGATTTTCATGAATTCCTCCTTCAAATTACTACGCAACTTATCAAAGGTAAAGGCATTAATATTTTTTATTTAAAATTTTATTGACGCTATTAAGTTCTTGTTTTAGGTTGAATTTAACTATGTTTAGTCTTGAATTAGGTCTAAAGCATAAAAAGACTTAACTCCTCTCGTCGCTCTGATCTAATAAGACTAACTCAGACTGAGTTTATCAATCACTATCAAAAGGATTTAGTATGAGCACAAAAGTCGAACAAAAAGGCGCTTCAAGTCAACGCTTAAAAGATGAACTAAAAGAACTTAAGTCAAAAAAAGGCAAGAATCAGGAAAGCAGTCGCATTCATGAAATAGCAAAACAGTTGGCTGCAGAAAAAGAGTGGAGTTCCGCAATTGAAGCAATTCAGCTAATAACCGATGAAAAAGAAAGAAATATTTTAATTTCGGATACAATTGAAGGCTATCTTCTACCTGCAAAAGAGATCGATCAAGCTAAAAAATTTGCCAAGTTGCTAACGCCGACCCCCGAAATGGAACCTTTTGTATGGATAAGAATCGCTCTTGCTAGCAAGGATCCAGAGCAAGCTCTGAAACTAGCAAAGCAACTTCCTTCCCCGATCTCAAGAAATTTTGCCTTTATTCATATCATGGAGTATTACCTTTCTAATAAAGAGAAAAGCAAAATTGATGAACTACGCAAGCAAATGCTTGAAAATCTAAAAACAATCTATGACCACAAAAGTAGATCTTTCATTCTAAGGGAGTTAGCTATTAGCTTGTTTTATGCCTATGGTGAAAAAGAACAAGCAAAAGAAATAGCCAAATTAATTCCCGATGAAGATATGCGTTCAAAGGTTCTGAAAAAAGTTGAAGCAACCAAATAAAACTTTATATGTATGCTGCAATCTCTAGTTGCAGCATACAAAAGTGATGCATATGGAAATCAAACTCAAAAGAGTCTACGATCCTGTTTCTAAAGATGATGGATTGCGCATTTTAGTGGAACGTCTTTGGCCAAGAGGCATCAAAAAAGACAATCTTGTCTATGACCTTTGGTTAAAAGAAATAGCTCCCAGCAGCAACCTTCGAAAATGGTTTTCTCATGATCCTTCAAAGTGGGATGAATTCCAAAACAAATACGCCCAAGAATTGAATGGCAATCCAAAAGCTATTCAGAAAATCAAAGATTTACATGCCAAAACAATTACTCTTCTTTATAGCTCTAAAGACACAGAGCACAATAATGCGTTGTATCTTAAGCGCTATTTAGAAAGTAAACTTTAAGCTTTCGTTGGTTAGAACCATAAATTAATATCTTTAAATTGATTGATCTTTAGATTTGCCGTACCCATTATCCCAATTTCTTCTCTTAATGAAAAACATAGGTTATTTCCATTACAGTTCTTCTTATTCACCTTTAGATGAAAGCCATGGTTGATTTTGAAGTAGTCCAAATTGAGCTTGATTCGAAAATCATTTTCAATTTGTTCGATAAAATGCGTTATTTTTCCTGAAGCATAAAATATAGGTAAGCTTAAACCATTTTCCATAAAACATTCTATCTGAGCAAAAAAAGATTCTCGTAGCATCTGCTCGATGTACTCCTGAATGAAACATAAAAATTCCATGCGTGAAGGAATTTTTTGTTTTTTTGAATGCATAAGATGATGAATGATTTCACTCTGCACAATGCCATTTTTTCTCACGTTTTGAGAGAAACAGGATTGAATGAACAATATTTTTTCTGCAAAAAACGAACTGATTAGTTCGAATTGTTCTCTGTTTATTAAACTAAGTTTATTTTTAACATCTTCGTACCTTCGAATGTTTCGATATTTTAATTTAACCGAAACTTTTTTCCCTTTTTCAAAATTGTACGAAAATAAATCTTTATTCAAGTTTTTAAGACAATATCCTTTGTAAAGTAATTTAAAGTGATGCGGAGAAACGTCAATTTTAATACCTATTATTTTTTTTAGAATTTCAACTGTTTCGGAAGGAAAAATTTTGATTTTTAAGATTTTATTTTCTGGCAATTTCACCTTTACCTTACAGGTAAAATCCAATCTAATGACATAATTGAACAGACCTTTCACAATATTGGAAGGGAATTTCTCAAAACCAATACTTTGATCACTTGATGTTATACACATTAAATTTTCATATAAATTTTTGTCGCAATTTAGTAGCCTATCTATTTTATTTATTTTTTGTGTTTCAATTTTTTGGGTTACGACGTAATGAAAAAAATCATTGAGTAAGGAGCCGGAAATTTTTTTATAGGGAATAATGGCTTGGTCCGATTTGGTTTGTGATGTAATTAAATGATTGAAGCAAAGATTTTTAAGAGAGGTTACATGCATAAAAAAAGCCTTATTCGGTTTTGCTGGTTCAGTAAAGCGGATGATTGAAATTCAATCGATTGGTGTCAATTATTTTTGAGTATCTTTACACTTGTAAGAAAAACAGGCATAATGAAGACAATACAAGGAATTATTCTTATGGATGTGTCGTCGTTATTCTCACAGTGGAAACCATCAAAACTTCTCAAAAAAATCGTTCGCATTTCAAAAGCCGCTGTGTGGGGATTTATCGAGCATGATTGTTACGCGAAAAGTGCTTCTCTAGCGTTTTACACCCTTTTGTCAATTGTCCCTGTTTTAGCTGTAGCCTTTGGGATTGCTAAAGGATTTGGATTTCAAGATGCGCTTGAATCATCCATTTTGGAAAAATTTCAGGAAAATAAAGAGATTACCCGCCAAATTTTAGAATTCGCCAATAATACCCTTCACCATGCCGAAAGCAGTGTGATTGCGGGATTTGGAGTTTTGATTCTCTTTTGGTCTGTTTTCAGTTTGCTGGGAAGTATTGAAACATCGTTAAATGTCATCTGGCATATCAAAATAGCCCGTTCCATTGGCAAAAAAATCACACATTACCTCACTCTTATTATTTTAAGTCCTTTATTATTAGCAATTGGGAGTAGTGCGATTGTTTTTTTAGCGGCGCAAATCCGCATCGCCACTCAAGCCGCTATTGGCACAGCAGTCATTCACCCTGTAATGGTTGTCATTGTTAACTTTTTCTCTTTAGTAGTGAGCTGGATCTTATTTAGCGCTATTTATTTGCTTATTCCTAATACACAGGTCCAACTGCGTTATGGGGTTTTTGCAGGAATTATTGCTGGCACTTTTTATCAAATAGTGCAGTGGATATATATTCACATTCAAATCTATCTTTCAAGTTATGGTGCAGTTTATGGTAGCTTGGCCGCGATTCCGTTGTTTTTTATTTGGCTGCAAATTAGCTGGTTGATTGTTTTAATGGGAGCTGAACTCGCCTTTAATGCTGAAAGTGATGCGCTTCAATATAGTTTTGCGTCTGATAAACCTGAAATGGTCTCTAAAAATTCCGCGGCTTTGCTAATTGTAAAAAAGTGCATGGAATCCTTGATCGAAGGACGTTCCCCTCTCTCCATTTTAACTTTGACGCGTGAGCTAGGAATCCCTTTAGAAAACACGCTTGATCTCACCGATTCTTTAACCGAAGGCGGAATCCTTTTAAAAATTCAATCAGATAGCTGTTATCAAGGTTTTCAACCAGCTTTACCTTTGCGCGAACTAACCTATCAACGCGTTTTGCAAGCAATTGAAAAGGACTCTATTGAACAAATTGCTATACGTCCAAGCTTATATTTGGATGAGATACGTGATAATCTAAAAAAGCTAGATGAAGCACATGCAAATCTAACCATTCCCCTTTTGCCAATACAATTTTAAATCTTTCCGTCTGAATTATCTTGAAAAAGCCACTTCTTTTTCAGATACTTCAACCAACATCTTGTCGAGTAAAACTTACCCGCGAATAAAAGGATCTTTATGAAAAAATTCTCTCGGATACTCCTTTGGGGTTTATGCCTCCTAATAGCGTTTAGTGCCATTTTTATGATTTCTCTCCCCTCTATTGTATCGACAGAATGGGCTAAGAACAATTTTTTAGAAGATTTTAATAAGAGAATTCAAGGTCATTTATCGATAGATCGAATGCAATTCGGCTGGTTGGGTTCACAGGAAATCTCTGGACTAAAACTTTATGATGCACAAGGTGAAAAAGTTTTATCCATTGATTACATCTCTCTTCCAACCTCTCCCATAAAACTGTTATGGCAAAGGCAGCTAGATTTCGGTGTTAGCAATTTGAATGCTAAAATCGAGTGGCTTAACCCTCATGAAACGAATTTTCATGAGATTTTTGATCTGCGAAGTCCAACTTCTGAGAACCTTAAACCCATTGCGACCACCATTTTAGAGAACGTAAATGCCAGCTTATCGACAAGAAATCGAGAGGCTTATGCCACAGGCTCCATTAAGACAGGAAAACATTCGGTAGGACAATTTCAATTCAATGCAAATTTATCTCCCGAATTGCATATTTCAGCAGATATCAAAAACCTTCCCGTTGGGCTTTTAGAATTATTGATCAAACCAGAAATGGAACTCCAGAAAATCATCGGTCAAACAGTTGATCTTGCGATTAAGCAAAAAAGTGTTGGTGAAACATCAGAAATTCAGGCTCTTTTTCAATCTAAACAAGCTGAAGGTAAAATAGACGGAGTTGTGCAAGATTCTAACTTTATTTTATCTGCCCCGGCTTTAATCACTTTGCAATCGACGCAAGAATTGAATCAATTTTTATTCGAAGATCGGTTTGCTTTTAATCTGTCCGATAAAATTCAGCTCATGATCAACCGCTTGAATCTTTCTTTTGCTGAACCGCACAAGGCTGAAATGGAAGCAAAAGTTCAATTACCCAGTTTAAAAAGCGCAAGTGAAAACACATTCCAGTTTGAGGATGTTAAGCTTAGTCTTTCACACAATTTTGAGAAAGAGACCACACCCTATCATCTAGAGGGCCTGATGCAACCCTCGCGACAAGGAAACCTTCTACCCAAATTATACTTTACCTGTGCAGGTGAAGCTTATTATGAAAAAAGCCTCACACTGCTCATTCCCTATCATTTTGAAGGGTTTCAATCAGCGGAGAAAGACTCCCCTATACTTAAGTTGGATGGAACTTGGAGTTCTGACATCCATAAGAAAAAACAATTTACGGCGAAAGGAACCGCTTACAATTTTCCACTAGTGTATCTTAACTTGTGGGATCTTCACCCCGCATTACCTGTGGTTTTAGGTCCAACACTCAATTCTGATTTTTCTTTGACTGTAGATGATGTGGCAAAACGAAAAGGAAACTTGCAATTCCATGCTCAAGGAAGTGATTGGCAAGGTGAGGGAACCTTAGTATTAGACGATCAGGTTAAAATTCTTGCGCCCTTAAAAGGCAATTTCGTTCTAAACCCAAATGATTTTGATCAATTACAGAAGCTTTTGCTCCCTCAAAGCACACAAAAATATGCCCTTTTGCAACCATGTACAATTCAATTTAAGCTGAATAAAAGCGCTTTTTCTCTTTTAAATGGAGAAAACTGGCAGACTAAATTGAGCAACAGTCATTTTGATCTTAATTTTTTTACAACTCCAATCCAAATTGTCAATCTTTCGTCAAAAAAGCAGATGAATTTTTCGACCTTAAATTTTGACACATCGTCTGATAATCTTTTAAGTGAAATTAAATTTTCTTTGAACGTAGCTGAAGATAGTCAACAAACAGCTCTTATTGCAAAGGGTTCTGCTAAAGGGATTTTTCAAGATGAAAAAATTAATCTAAATGCTGCAAATCTTGATCTAGATGTCAAGATGCAGAAGTTCTCTTTACCTCTTTTTACAAAATTAGTGGCATCTGAGCAACTTTCAAAAAAAATAGAGGCTCTTATAGGAGCAGAGGTCTCCGCCAATATATCAGCTAAACTTGAGAATCTACAGGGTCCTTTGAATGTTTCAATTTCAGGTGAAAACGGAAAGCTATCTCTTGATGGTCAGTTGGAAAATGGACACTTAACTCTTTCAAATCCTTTAACTGTCCAAGTAAAAGCCACTCCTGAATTTGGAAATGAAATCTTGGAGGATATTCTTCCCCCCTTTAGTCAGGTCATTAAATCGGATGAAATGCTCCAAATTATTCTCGATGCAAAAGGTTTTTCTCTTACTTTAAGTCCTTTTGATATCAAATCTGTCCAAATTGCAAAAGGTACACTTGTGCTAGGAAAGATGACCTTCATTAACAATGGCATCATTCGCACACTTCTAACGTTTCTTAAAGGAAATAACAACCCGGAAATTACAGCTTGGTTTACACCTCTTTATTTTAGCATGCAGGATGGTAATTTGAAACTGCAGCGGATGGATATGCTTTTTGCAGAGCACTATCCTCTTGCTTTATGGGGAAATGTCTCCATTCCGAAAGATAAAGTTGACCTTGTGGTTGGGATTACAAAACCAGCGATTAATCATGCCTTCGGAATTGAGGATTTATCAGCAGATTATGTTATGCAAATTCCTATAACGGGCACACTTGATAAAGCAAATGTGAACATTACACAAGCTGCGGGGAAAATAAGTGCCTTAATTGCGAGAAATCAAACGAATTCAACTAGCCAAATTGTAGGAACGCTTTTAGATGTGGTAAGTGGAAAGTTAAATGAAGAAAAAGTCCCTCCGCCAACTACGACGCCTTTCCCATGGGAGAAATAATTGTATAAGCATTGGTTCAAATCCGAGGTTTAGAAATCATGGGGTCATTTTTACGATAGTGCCTGATATTGGAGTTATTGAAGGAATTGACGTTTCTCGGAATATTCTTATCCGCCAGCTCGCCAGCTGGTTTGATGAAGAAAAATGTTCCAAAGGAGTGACATCTCTGGAAAATTACCGAAAAGAGATGGGTCTATGAAACAAGGGGTAGCTTTACGAGAAATCTACGTTTTAGCCGCGATTCATGCTTTTGCTGAATTTGTCGGTCTTAATAGCCCAGAACATGTTGAATGGCGTCGACAGATCAAGGAAAGCGTGATTATGCCCTTTTATTATTTTTGTTCAATACCGGTACTCGTGCAGATGAAGCTGCTCAATTGAAAATTAAGGATCCTGATATCGCTTACAATGCAAAAAAGAACTTTTCCATCATCCTTATTAGAGGAAAGGGTGATAAATTACGCCGCTGTCCTCTTTGGCATGATACAGTTAATGAACTAACCTCTCTTATGGATGAAAGAGGACCGAATGAACATGTATTTCTTAACCATCGTAAAGAGCCAATCACCCGATTTGGTATTCACACATTAGTCAAGAGACACGTTAAGACAGCGCTTATTGTCCCTTCTTTAGAAAAGAAACGTATCAGTCCTCATACAATTCGACATACTACTGCAACTCATCTTCTTCACGCTGGTGTAGATATCAATACTATTCGGGCTTGGCTCGGACATGTTTCTATCAACACAACGAATATTTACGTTGAAGTTGACCTTGAGATGAAGGCTAAAGCTTTAGCATGCTGTGAGGTATCGAGCAAAAAGATAAAAAAGCATTGGCGTGACGACAAGAACTTAATGGATTTTTTGGATTCTTTATGAGACAATTGCCTACAATATTTATGTATATCATGGAGTATAACATGCATCTAGGCTACATTATCATCTACGTCTTAGACGTATCTGCGACTATTTCTTTCTATGAAAAAGCATTTGGACTCAAACTTCGATTTATGCATGAGAGTAATCAATACGCAGAAATGGAAACAGGCCAAACAACTCTGGCATTTGCTAATGAAAATTTTGCAATGGCTTCTCTTCAATTCCGACCAAATCGACAAAAAGAACAACCTGCTGGTGCCGAAATTGCGTTTGTAGTTGAGAGCGTAGAGGAAAAATTCAAACATGCAGTAAATTTCGGAGCTGTAGAAGTTGCTAAACCTGTTCAAAAACCGTGGGGCCAAATAGTCTCGTATGTTCGAGACAATAATGGCTTTTTAGTCGAACTTTGCAGTGCAATAAATGGGTAGAGGATGTCAGTCAAAAAGAATCTATCAGATTTAAAAAATGTTGGAAAAGCAACGCTAAGGGACCTAGATATTCTAGGTATTCATTCAGTAGATGAACTAGTACATGAGGATGCTACACACTTATTTGAACAGTTAGAGAAATTAACAGGAAAGTGTCATGACCCCTGTATGTGGGATGTATTTGCCGCCATTATACACGAGGCTAAAACTGGAGAACCTACTTCATGGTGGGCATGGACAGCACAGCGAAAAATTCTGCAGAAGACAGGAAAACTAACTCATTCAAGTTTTGGAGGGAGAATTTTAAAGTTTATGTAATTTCTAGGGTGTGTCGCGCCAACTACTCTAATGGCTTTCTCTAGTGGATAGAGTTTATGCTCATCCGTTATTTTTTCTGATGTATTCCTAATTAACTGCTCATTCTTAAATTTCAGCAAAATGAGAGGAATAGAAAAGAGTTTTGTTAATGCCAAAAACACCAGAAATTCTTTGAATTATTCTAGGAGAAAACTTCATTTTTAAACTCGGATGCTTTGCTTTATAAAGGTTTATAAAACTTTCATTTTTCATTTTAAATGTTTTACGTAATGTCTTAAATAATTGACCTTGAAATTTTCTTGTTTCATTTTCTAGTTTTTCTCTTTCTTCAATTTTAACTAGGTAGATGGTTTGTGGGTGTTATATTCCTATCAAATATTAGAAGCTGGGTATGACAATCATTGTTTCGGAAACTTGCGCTAAGACAAAAAGTTGTTATTTTTGTTAAAACTTTGTGTCAAAAGAAAAAATACATGAACCCGCCAACAAAGTAATTTTTTCAGTCCCTCCCCTCAGATAGGGATAGACCCAACATTCATGTCACCAGCCGCCACTTGGATTAATGAAGCGATATTCTCATATTAAGGTGCTAAAAGGATCAGCAGAAGCAGATTAATACGAATATAGGGAATACTACTCCGGCAATTCAAATGGTTGTTGGGACCCGAGTCTAACCCAATTCTTAAGATGCATGTGGTGCATACGTTCAAAATCCCGGCCAGCCCTTTATTCAAATGTTTGATGATGTTCACGAATTATAATATGGAATTTTTCAATAATAAAATAAATCGTGACTTTTATATTATTTTTATGTAAAATTTAAAATAAAAATTATTTGGTTAATAAAATGAATACAATTCAATCTTTAGATTGTTCTCGTCTTGCTGATAAATTCATCGATTACGCAACCAAGGGGACGAACGAGTTTGAAGGCAAACCGGGGTTTTCAGAAAAAGTGAAAGAAATTATCCGTGCAGCTGCGGAGTTAAAAATCGGACGTACACTTTTGCCAGAATTGTTGGAATCAGGAAAATCCATAACTATTTTAGAGGGCAAAAATGATGATCTTATTGGTGGAAATATGTTAAATCCCATCACTTCAAGCATTTCATTAAATTTTGCCAAAAAAATATTTTATACAAGTATTAATGAAGACGGCGAACGACAAATAGTAGAAGCTCCTTTTGTCTACAGTTTTCTCCATGAAGCGACACATTTCAAGCACTGGATCATGGACCCTCAAGCATTGCAGAGGCGGTTACATGCAGACTCGTCAATCCCCGATATGGATAACCAAGAGGAAGAATTGACAATCACAGGAAGCATCGTAGGCGCGGATGAGAGAGATCCTTTCAATGATAATGCCGTTCTCGCAGAGTTAAAATTGCCTCCTAGAATAGATCATCAGAGTTATATTCTAGAATCACCGGTCGAAGCCATTCAGGAAATAATCTTAAGTAGAGCTATAGGAAGTCTAAGAAAAATATTAGCTTCACCAGAAGGTCAAAAAGAGGTGGTTGACTCCGCGGAGATACTGCTTCCATTCATAGTGGAAATTATCCTTAAATGCAAGTCCTCCTCTATGTTGACAGAATATGCAGCAATCATAAACCTCCTCATCAGTAAAGGCTGTAAGTCTGATAATGCTCTTGAGTCTTTGGTGAGACTAATTGGGGAGGTAAAAGATCTGACTATCCGCAAACAATATTTAGAGGTCATTCAACAGTTAATTACTGCAGGGTGCAAGTCTGATAATGCTCTTGAGCCTTTGGTGAGACTAATCGAGGAGGTAAAAGATCTGACTATCCGCAAACAATATTTAGAGGTCATTCAACAGTTAATTACTGCAGGATGCAAGTCTGATAATGCTCTGAAAGATGCCACACGACAAGCAAGTATGGAGATTGATCCGATAAGGCAAAAGGAATGGTTTGGGATCATTGGTCAACTTATTCAAGTAGGATGCAAGGCTCCTAATGTTCTTGAAAATATTGTGGGTATCATACAACAACGCACAGATGATCGGATGATGCAACAAAATTGGGCAATACTTATTAAACCATTAATCGATGAGACCCTAGACGTTATTGAATCTAAGATGGTGCAAGAGTTTTGCAAGAACATGAATGAGTTAATTAGCGCAGGATATGCGGCCATCGGGTTGGAGTTCTTCAATGTTGATCATGAATTTCACCCTAATCGAGAACTCTTCGTGCAGCAATCGCAGGAATTACAAAATCAATTAAAAATTATTAATAGTTTCATTGAAGCAGAGTATAGCTTAGAAGATATGGCGACGATTTTAAAATCAGATTGTAGTTTGATGTCAAATATAAAAAAATTTTTGCACCTTGATTCGTTAATTAATGGCACTCTTCATGTTGCTCTATGTGGAAAGACATTTGTCCAAGGGCTACCAGGAGAATTCCTCATACCACAATTCAAGCGAATTGGAGAAGCTTGTGAGTCGATTATTAGATTACATAGGCAAAAACAGGACCAAACTAAGAAGACTTTGAAATTGTTAGTAAATTTATGTCTTCTGGATAACATACATGTTTAAACCTTAAATTATAGTCTAAAGAATATTTACCTTTCCCACGGCTTTCCCTCATTTGAATGAAGTGGAGAGGTCGAGGAGATTTGACTTCTTTACTCGCTTCAATCATTTGCCGAGCCATTACAATTGATTGGGCTGGAGTTGATTTCTTGGGGTCAGCTCAGAATTCGGATTATAAAGCACGTTAAGGATTTCAACCTTTTTGGTCATTGCCCTAAGATCATTATAAATATTAGAGTGTCAACAATATATGAGTATCAACAATAATAGACCGTTTTTTCGCGATTCCATCACAGATGGTTGGACAAAAAAAGATTGGGCTTTAAATTTAATTCCTCTGGGAGGCATTGCCTCCGTT
>NZ_JBFWIR010000077.1:0-14621 GCF_050255895.1 Parachlamydia sp. | reverse complement strand
TTGCAAATTTCAAATAGTGGCACTTTAGAGGCATCAGCTCCCCATTTAAGAAGAAGTTCTACGAGCTTAAAATTATTCGAACAAGCATTTAGCAGAGGTAATTCATTGTTTGTGCTTTTAAGTTCAAGATGTTCTTGAAGTGAAAGCGCTTCAGTCATCTCATCTGGAGAGGATTTTGTGATTTTTTTAATTAATCGTTCAAAATCTCGAGGGGTTGCATCAATATTTGTACAAATCAAGTGCAGGACTGAAAGTTTGTTTGTGGTAAGCGCATGGATATCCGATCTAGACTTTAAAAGTAACCGGATAAGGGACCTATTTTCAGCACAAGCCCAGTGGAGTAATGTGAAGTCCAATTTAAACTTATAAGAGGCAAATTGTTGTAATTGCTTGGGTGAAAACAGTTCTTTCAGAATTTTGGAATCAACTTTTGAATTTCTAATAAGGAGCTCTAGGCAAGTGAGGTACTCAGCGTTCGAGACGAAAAGATCAGATTCTTCTCTCAAAAGAAAGTTAAAAATTTGGCTGTCAAAGGGAGACTTTTGACAAATTAGATGAAGAGGAGTATTGCCATTTTTGTTTATTTGCAAACGAAGATGAGGCGTTTTTTTAATGATTTTTTTAATAAGACCTGCTACTTCTGGCCCAGAATTGTGGCACAGAATATGTAAAAGTGTATTCCCATTTTGATCAGTGACATCAAGATTTGCGCCAAGTTTGATCAAAGCTTTCACTAACTTTGCATTGATTGGAATAGTAGTACATGCAATTTGAATAGCCGTTAGGCCGATATCTGTTTTGGCTTCTAAGTATTCTTTGAGATCTTCACCGATTCTTTTGACGAGAATTTCTAGAACAGCCATTGGAAGTTCCGAATTTTCGCAAATGTAGTGTAGAGATGTGTATTTATCATTATTTTGTGCCATAACCAATCCCCAAGGGTTTTGGCTTTTGGCTATAATGGCTTCAATAATCTCTGCAGACATTTCGGGATTTTCACACGCGTTGTGGAGAGGCGAATTTTCGTTATGATCCACATAATCCACATCAGCGCCTAGGTCGAATAAAACTTGAAACAGTTCTAATGAAGGATTTTCTCTTAAAGCGAGCAAATGTAAAGGCGTTTCCTCCTTCTCATTGTGGGAATTAATCGTCTCAGGTTTTGCTAATAGTTGAATACAACGAGATGTAGCAGAAGGATTTCTGCAGGCGAAATGTAAAGGAGATTCGTTGTTACAATCGGTTAAATCACAATTTGCTCCCATTTCTAGTAATAGAGAGACAACGTCGAGATTAATTGGATTCGCTAGCAGGGCAATATGTAGGGCAGTACGGCCAGCAAGATCTTGATGATTGACTAGATCAAAAGAAGCATCTTGTTTTTTACCTGTCGATAGCAAAAGCTTGATGATCGTTGGATCGATATTAGAAGTAGCACAGGCGATATGCAGCGGGGAGCTATTTTCAAGGTTAGGAATAAAAACATTAGCTCCGTATTTGAGTAGGATTTGAATGTTATGCGGATTTGGATTAGATTCAAGGCAAATATGGAGTGGTGTTTCTCCTGTTGTATTTTGAAAATCCAGAGCTTTAGGATCTGCCCTTAAAGTCAACTGAATGAGGTACTCCAATTGCTGTGGCGTTAAGTGTTTATTTGAACAAGCGCACGGAAGAATAGATTCATTTCTAGCTAAATCTGAACTCAAAAAAACAAGACTTGCTCCAGCGTCGACTAACACGCGAATGCTTTTAAGATCTACTGGATTGCGCAAACAAACGATTTCAAGAGGCGACAACCCTTCTTGATCACCCTCGTTTACATATTCCTTTAGGGAAGAATGATCATTTGTATTTTTAATAAAAAAATTTAAAATGCGGTGGTCCACGCTAGGATTTTTGCAGAGATGATGAAGGAGGTTTCCTGCTGTTGTCCTCGCCCCTAATTTATGCAAGAATAAGACCGTGTTTGGGTTAATAGGATTTGCCTGACAAGCGACTTCCAAGGCATTTTTTCCATTTAAGGTTGTATTAAGATACTCGGCTATGTCTTGCTCATATCTTCCCGCTTCAATGATAACTTTTAGAGTCGATTCTTTCATGCCTGGGTGTTGGCAGGCAAAGTGCAAATAGGAGAGATCAGTTGGATCGATGCGAGTTTCGTTGATTAAAAGTTCAATGACTTTTGGATTAATCTTTGCTTGCAAAGCCACACCGAGAGCCGTTTGTTCGGAAGATTGCAAATTGATATAGGCGTCAAAATTGACATCTTCATTTTTAACCGCTGAAATAATTTTTTGGACAGCTTCCGGGGTTGCATCTTGACTTCGACAAATTAGGTGTAGTAGAGACCCCCATTGAACATGAGTTACACTCGCTTTAGCTCCCTTTGAAATAAGATAATCAATGATTTCCGGGTGACTTGCATGTTTGAAACTTGCAGCTTGGAGAGCACAAATTTGGTTTTCATCAGTTTGATTCAAATAAGCATGGAGGAGACCTTTTCTTTCTGCTGCTTCGACGATGGCTTTAATATCTTCTAAGGAAGCGTGTTTATTAAAGCAGGCTATTAGTAAAGGGGATTGGGTTTTTTTATTTAAAAAAACATCAGCTCCTTTATCAATGAGAGGTTTAATGAACGATGCATTCAATTCACAGGCTTTCATTAAAAGCGTCTTTCCTGTGTCATCTTGTTCATTGATTAGGTCTGTAGGGTTGTATGTTTTTGCTAGAAGATTTAGTAAAAAGGTGAAACCTTCCACAGGATTAGAAGGATTACTGCATAAGAGGGAAAGGAGATTGGATTCAGGTATAGCGCCATTTTCCACGAGAATTTCGATATATTGCGGATTATGAGTGCAGGCTATGTCTAAAGGTTTTCGACCAAGCACATCACTTTGCTCCAGATTGGAGGTTTGATAATGTTTTGCATAATGCAAGAGTGTTGCAATAACAGAGGGATTGTTGCTGTGTCCACATGCAATGTGAAGAGCTGAAAGTTTTTGGGTATTTGTGTGTTCAAGAAATGCTTTTGGGTCCATCACATTTTCTAAAACAAATTGAATGACTTCGGGCGAGATATTGGATTCGCAGGCATAATGTAAAATAGAATTGCCATGCTTATCTAGAGCATAAATATTGGCATTCAAACTTAATAATTTTTTAATTAGATCTAAATTAATGACTTTTGCAACAAAAAGAGTGTGAAAGATATGATGATTTTCATAGTCGCAGTCATTGATGTTGGCACCAGCCTGGAGGAGTTCCCGAAAATGTTCAAATGTTGGTGAAGAATGCTTGCTAAGGAAAAGGATAGCCGACAGACCTAAAGGATTTTTTATGCGGGGATTCGCTCCATTTTGCACAAGAGTGGCGATAAGGTGTGGTGAACTTTGACAGGCGTACATTAAAGATGTATTCCCATTCCTGTCTGGGATATTAACGAAGTCTTTATTTTCTTGTATTTCAGCAAGTTTTGTAATTAAATTTTGTAAAACATCAGGTGCTGTTTGAGGGTTAAAGCATGCCCTAAAAAAAGCGTCTTTAGCTGGAATCGCATTGTGTTGTAAGAGTGGTACTATAAGCTTAGGATTTCTTTGGCTAGCAATAAATAAAGGTGTCTGGTGTTGGGCATCTATAAAATTAACATCGGCACCAAGCTCAATGAAAAGCTGGATTAATTCATGGTTAGTGTATGGATTATGGCAAAGATAAATTAAAGATTTTTTGATGGAATTTGGATGAATAAGATTTGACTTGTGTAAATTTTTAATTGAATCGGGGGTGGATGTCATGAGAATATGTTCAATTGGAGCAACACTTCTCAAAGTGCAGGCACTAGAATTCTTTTGATCTAATTGTTGCCTATTTATAGCTGAGGCGAAGATTTCAAAGGTTGCGATATCAAGTCGACCTTTTTTTGATTTTTTTATACAGTCAATAATTTTATTAAAGGTATTTATTTCACCATTATTGACTAGTAATTTTTGGGCCAATTCAGATATAAAATTCTCTGATTCATTTATGTTTTTAATAATTAGTTCTTCAGGACTATTTATTACCCAATCGCAAAAATTCGGATTAATTTCACCAAAAGTTGGGTTCATGCTGGTACTCCTTGAATAAAAATTAATCCGTAAGTGTCTAATATTTAATTTTAATTAAAGATGAAAAGAATGGATTAATTTAAATTATTGTAAATATTAATTTTGTATGATTAGATGAAATTATATAGTACATAAACATTACTATCAAATATTGTTATAGTATAGTGGTAAATTTATGGGTTTTAAAAATATTTTATTTATTTTAATTTCCGGTTTGAACTTTACAACTATTGCTTTTGGTTTGGATATTGAAAATAATCCTTATCAACTCTTTAAAGACGCAGCAATCAACTCTACTGTTGGAACACCTTGGAAAGCGAAAAAACATCAGGAGCTAATTCAACAAGTGACAGCAGCACGACCTGATATTGTAAAAGTCAAAACGCTTGCGTATCCCATCTCGGAGGAAAACCTAAAAGAGCTATATGGAAATCAAACATCCGTTCCCTTTTTTGCTTACAGCAGCTTAATCGATAAAGGTTCTCCTACTGCAAAAACGATTAGTTCACAAGCTCTTGAAACATTAACTCCTGCGGTCGCTTTTGGAATTCAACGTGTTTTTAATCGGGAAATGCCATCAAATGTCGCCGAAAAATGGGGAAATGTCAGAAGATCCAACGATGTGGCTGTTCTCAATGCCTTTGTGAAAAATGATGCGGTGCTTAATGGCGTACTCCTTCAATTACCCTTACCCGATTTATTGACCTTGACCAAAGGGGAAGTGGGGTACGATTTAATGCCTGTTCTTGTTGTGCGATGGAATGATGCATTGGATGAATCAAAACCGGCGGAGCTTATTCTCGCATATACTTTAATCGCTCCAGATTATAAAGGAACAGGAGATCGCTACACCAATGACAAAATCAATCCTATTCCTGGATATGTCAAATTTCTCCAGAATGGATTAAAAAATTTTGGTGAAGATTACGAGGCGATGTGGTGGGCAACAACATTTTTGGCAGACAAAAAAACCTTGATCAATGAAATGCCTGATCATGAAGTTAATATGGCACTGGAAACGATAAACGAGATTCCGAATAAGAAACAATGAGATGTTATGCGTTCCTAGTCACAAGCTGGCACCAGGAAACGATCTGTTAGCGTGGAAGCTTAAATGTTGTTTCGGCAATGTTTTTCGCTAAAAGGCCCAGATTCCGTTATCTGTGCTCAGCTTGTGAAAAGGAACCCATGGCATCTCAAATTTTAGAATTCAATTTTCAAAAATAATAGAAATCCTAGCAGCATGGTAAAAAAGCCTATAACACGCTTTAGATAGTTCTCGTTAAATTTACTTATTAAGAAGACTGAGAAAGGAACCGAAGAAAGTGCCCCGAATAACATGGGAGCTAGAAGTTCAGGTTTAGTAAATTCTCCCTGCGTTCGAAATAAAATCACGGATAATAGGCAGGTAAAAGCTTCGGCAAAGGAAGTAATCCCGACCGCCGATTTACCTTGGACACCGCTTAAAATTTGTCCACTCGTTACAAGAGGACCGTAACCGCCTCCGCTAATGGCTTTATTAAAGGCAGCCACAATGGCTAATAAAGCCATTTTCCAATTCCTATATTCCAATACTTGATTGGCAAAAACAACCACAAAAAGTCCAGATATAAAAACAATGCATCCGATCAGCATGATGATCAAGTTCTCGGGCAAGATTTGAACGGTATAAACACCCAAACTTAAGCCAACCATACTTGTTGCGGCCAATAAAACGGCGCGATTAAAATGCACACCATTAAATTTAAGATCGACATTTTCAATTTGGTCATGGAAATAAGCTGAAGCAAAGCCCGTAAATAATTCTGATAAAAGAATCGTAGGGACGATGTCGAGAGGATGATAGCCCATCAATAAAAGTGTTGACGTTAGAATCGTTCCATATCCCATTCCAAGCCCGCTATCGACAAATTCACAAAAAAAAGAGACTAGAATTAAGACTACAAAACTTTTGTCAAAAGAAAGAGAGTAGAGGGAACTATACCCCATAAAAATGATGGCAAGGACCGCCAACCAAAGGAAACCTTTTAAAGAAAAATGCATGTCAATCCGTCCAAATGCTTTAGATGTCAATGAGCTTACGCAGATTGGCCCGCTGCCTTTGATCAGTTTGGCATACCGTTTAGTCAAATTCAAGAATATTTATGATAAATTTGAATGAGATAAAAAAACGTTGACTTTCCCAAAAAGACCGGCAAAAGTGAGGTTTTAAGCATGATTTTAAAAACATATCTAAAGGATCGCTCATGAAGACACTCCTATCTCTATTTTTATTTTTAATGATTTCAATCAATTCAACTTACGCCATAGACGAAGTGCAAGGATTTTGGAAAAGTGTCGATGATGAAACCGGAAGAATTCAAAGTATCGTAGCGATTTATGAATATGAGGGGAAATATTTTGGACGCATCATTGCCACATATGGCCACAACGGTGAAATTGCAGATTCGATCGAATCTCCTAAAACACGCGCCGCAGGAGTTCAAGGAAACCCCTTTTTTTCAGGGATGGATATCATGTGGAATCTTAAAAAAAATGGGGAGAAATACACAGATGGAAAAATCTTAGATCCCGACCATGGAAGAGTTTATGATGCGCAAATGTGGCCAAAAAATGGGAACTTAATTGTAAGAGGCCAAATCTTTTTCTTTGGACGTAATCAAACGTGGTTGCCAGTTGCAGAGCATGATTTTCCAAGAGAATTAAAAAAACCCGATTTAAAAGAGTTGGTCCCTGTAATCCCCAAAGTGAATCGGGTAAAAAGCTCAAAAAAATAGTTTATGTGTTGTTCGAAAATTCTCCTTTTTGCAACATGCGATTAGTATAGAAATTATTATATAAAATCCATGATTGAGGATGTTAAAATGAAATATATTTACGAATTTATTGGAACTTTTTTTCTTGTCTTAACTGTTGGAATGACAGCGCTAGAACCTGGCGCCGGGCCACTAGCTCCTTTGGCCGTTGGGGCCGCTTTAGCCGTGATGGTTTATGCAGGGGGGCATATTTCAGGAGGACATTATAATCCGGCTGTTTCTCTGGCTGTTTATTTGAGAGAACGTCTTACGACAAAAGATCTATGGTTGTATTGGGTCGCTCAATTTTTGGGTGGTGCCTTAGCTGCTCTTTTGACTGCCTATTTTAAAAGCGGATTTGCGCAGGCCCCCCTAACAATTGATGCAGCTAAAGCTTTAATCGCAGAGTTTCTCTTTACCTTCGCTCTTTGCTATGTTGTATTAAATGTGGCCACTGCTCGTGCGACCCAAGGCAATTCCTATTATGGTTGGGCGATTGGATTCACAGTTCTAGTGGGGGCATATGCTGTAGGAACGCTTTCAGGAGCGGCTTTTAATCCAGCTGTTGCATTAGGAATCTCTCTTTTAAAGATCAGTGCTTGGACCAATTTTTGGATTTTCTTAGTCGCTAACTTTTTAGGAGGAGCTGCTGCTGCCTATGTATTTAAAGCCGCTCATCCCAACGAGTAATTAACAAAAGGTGATGATGAACAATTTACCAAAAGAAAGCCTCATGCAGTCGACACATGATCCACTGGTCCATCAACTGAGCAAAATTATTGTGTATTGTGTTAAGTTTTTGGCTATTCTGATGGTGATTGTCGTCATCTGGTCGTTAGTCGATGTTGTTGTCCATCTTTACGAGAATATCGTTTCGTCGGTGACATCGAGGTTCAGTACAGAAAGGCTTTTATCTACTTTAGGATCCTTCTTAGCGGTACTAATTGCGATTGAGATTTTTTTAAACATTATTTTTTATTTAAAGAAAGATGCTATCCATGTGCCCCTTGTTTTAGCTACAGCTTTAACCGCCGTTGCTCGAAAGGTGATCATTTTAGATTACTCGAAAGCACTAGCGCCCGAATTGTATGCGACAGCTGCCTTGATCCTCTCATTAGGCATTACGTATTGGTTAGTCACTAAAAATGAAGTCTCATGAAGAGCACAAAGAGAAGGAACTCTTTGTGCTCTTGATCTCTCCTATTCCCAATGGACTCTTTTGAGAATCACCTTGAAAATGTGAGGCGATGCTGCCGAATCGGAAGAAGTATTTGTATTGGGTAATGTACTTTGAATTCCACCCACAATATATCCAATGACAGAGGAATGTCTGCTCAATTGATCCAATTTGATCACGCCATTTCCATAAGCAGGTAAATCATCGACAGGAATAAATTGTCCCCCAGCCCCAAATAGAAGTGGTTTTCCAGGATTGGATTGTGTGGATAGAATCACTGGATATTGCTGTTTCAAGATATACTGTTTAAAATCCCCTTTTTTATTCAGGCGAATTGCTGAAATTTGATTGATGAAAGGAAGTTTTGGATTTGTTTGAAATTGCCCATTCTCAAAGAAACCGTAACTGATCCCGCCAAAAAATAGCACGTACATGTCATCTGTATGATTTGAATAAAGTGGCAAGGTTGGGCAAACATACTGATTCATGGCTTGCTTAAATGTTTCTGGATTCTCAGGGTCATCCATTGAAGCTTTACCTTTAGTATTGATGATCACAGGTACTGTCCATGCACCACCTGCCAGAGTGAAGACACCACCAAAGGCAGCATAATCTTGCAAAGGAACTCCCAAGACGTGGTGGACAATCGGGACAACATTTAAGTCTCTTCGTCGATAAGCGGGATCTTGCTTTTTAGGTACAGCGTGGTGGACATCGACTGACAGTTTTTTCCCGTTATCGTGGATTCTAAATCGTCTCACCTGTTCACTATATTGTCCATTGCTGCTTGGTGTATAAAAGCCTTCAAAATTTTGACCAAAAACGAGTAGCGTTTCTCCCTTCTTGGTTCTTGTCATATATCCACCCGTGATTTGGAAAACGGGATTATGGATTTGACGCACATGGTGAGCAAGTGTTTCCTTTGGATAAGGTCTAATGACCCAATGCATCAAGCCTCCTAAGTCAATGGCTGTCAGGGTATCTTTTGTACTGAACTCGCCAGTAGCCGTATCAACACCATACCCACCAGTGATGTAGAGAACCCCATCGTGTTGATAAAATTGTGCACTTGTAACCGATAGGTGGTCGACTTGCTGTTGGGTGAGTCCAGATGTAGGATCGGTTAAGGATTTGGAATATACAGTTTTGGTGCTGGGATCCACGACATAAACCATGGTGTTTTGCTCAGAAGGAGGAAAGTTATTGTTGTCGTTATTGAATCCATGTAATCCATTTGTACGCCCTGCCAGAAGAACGAATCTGCCGCTAAAACTTGCAGATACAAAAGATTGAATGCCGTAAGGTAAAGAAAAATCGGCGAGTTCCAATTTGACCCGAAAAGGTAATTTATCCCCGGAGGAGACATGGCTGACCGTAGGTGTTTGATTGTCACCGAAAGCCGTGTGGCACCATCCACATGCCAAAAATATAAGGAAAAGGTAATAGTGCGAGTAGCGTTGTAGCATAGTGAATCCCATTTTTTAATTTGAATAAAGCAGAAATGTGAAAAGTCACAAATCCGCTGTTAGGCAATAAAAAAACAAGCATCTTCAATGGTTGAAATTTCGTCAATCATTTTAAAAAAACCACTTGATGTAAACTCTTCGTTACTTTTAAGGCTACAACCGTGCACGTTTTTCCATGGTTTCATAGAGAATGTTGTAAAGTCGAGGCAACCGTGTACGGAAATTTTCATTCTTTAAAAGTTGATTGACAAATGGAAGCGTTTCAAGAAAATGCATCTCTAATTCAGTCAAAAGAAGCATCAAGCAGATATCCTTCAGTGAATACTCGCTCAATTTATAAAGGCTCAGGATTTGCCTATGCCTTTCAGTGCTATTAAAAGATTTCTGACCAGTGATGCTTCCCAAATTGTCATTTGCAATGCCGAGCAAGCTATAGGTCGCTATCTTGAGTTTTAGCAAGGGGGAAATACTCATGCCTAACAGAATAAAGTTGTAATCTAACGTTTTTTGAAAACAAGTGGCCTCCATGTTTTCCCAGGTTAGAGTCATATGAGGATAAGCTAATTTAATGATATCGAGGGGGGATTGGTTGCAATCCAGTTTTAAAAAATTTGATGTAATAGCGTTAATGAAAACCATGAGATATTTTATGTCAGATAAAGGAAATTGAACCTTGATACTTTGAGAAAAATTGATTGCAGAAGAAGGGGCTGTTTTTAAATGGGGGAATTCCAAGGCGATTAAATGTGGAATGAGCGAAAACAAACCATACAGTTTAACCCAGCGGCTATTCAGATTTTTACCTTGAAAATGCATTGTCAGCACAGTTGCATTATCGTGTGAAATCCGCATTTTTAATGTTAAAACGTAGTTTGGATAGCGGATATTCCAAACCATTTCAATATTCTTTGCATAGTCTGCATGGTAATGTTTGGACACATGTGTAATATGGCTGTTGTGTAATAGCTGGCCTAACTCTTTCTCAAACCGCATTAAAAGTGGATGTGAAATAGGCGTACTTTTAAGTTTTAAATACGAAAGAATCGTACGGGTGTTTGCTCTACATAAAGCATAAACATCTTGCAGCGAGTTAGGCAAAATGGGAGAGATGGCTTCAAAAAAAATATGAGAACCTATTGCCGCAGTTTCTACACTAAAACCATCTGTGTATGCAAATGTTTGATTTTTTAAGGTGTTTAATTTGTCTTGAAGTTCTTGTAAATAATTAGGGAAATGAGAATCTTCATTTTCGCAAAGTAATAACAATTTTTCTTCTTCTTTGCTAATCAAGTTGAAACAGTGTTTAAATAGCAAATAGGTTTGTTCCACAAATGGATAAACCTCATTCTGCACTTGTAGAGAGGTTTTGAAAGGATGGTTTTCATGCAGTCGATGTTCGAGATAGAATAAAAAGTTAACGAGGACATATTTTTCAGTTTCGTTTAGCAAGCATCCATATTTTTCTAAAAAGGTATTTGTCGATTGTAGACAATCCATAAGCTCCTGAAAAGTATTGGCTGCACCAAGCAAATGGATTTGTTGTCGAATCCAATCACGATACTCCTTCCCAATCGCATAATGCTCAGAAGAAGGTAAAAAAAGGATGGGCAGAATGGTTAACTTAAACCAGAAAAATGATTTAGCATGCTTCAAACGATCGTAAATTAAAATTTTCCAATGTTTGCATGTTCTTGCTGCCTGCATTAAGGTGTCGGGTGAGGCTTCTTCAAGAAGCATGCGAAAAATATGAACTAAGGTTTCGTTGGGGAGTGAATGAATGGGAGATAAAAATGTTCTAGGATATACAGGTGATCCACTTAATTCTCTACAGTCCATAGCAAAAGACCTTTCTTAAATGATTAATTTAGAAATTTCTTCAAAGTATATATAGATTTTTGTAAGGGCTCATTATCTTTTGTAGCTTCTTCACAAGCATCTATAAGTGAAGTAAAGGCATTTTTAAATGCATCAAAATGTTTATTCTCATTTTTAAATGTTTGGTAATGATCACAAATTAGCTCTAAAAGGGCATACGCTTGGTTAGAAAGCTGTTTATCGGGATTTGCTAAACCATTTGCAAATGTTTGCGAAATCATGACAGAGATCCGCATTTCCGCGTACTTTTCTGCATTTTTCACTAAAAATCCGATTAAACAGTGTCCTGCAAGCAAGAGTGCTTTTTCATTTACAATGTTTTTTATGTATAAATCTTGCAAGTCTTTTATGATCGAATCATATTTTTTTAAAACTTCTAAATGGAATTCTCGTTTGTCTAAGTTTTGGGTCTGTTCTAAGGGCAGTTTGACTTTATTTTTGTAAGGTAGAAATAAAGAAAATTTATTTTTTTGATAGAGCTTTATGGCTGTATTAAAAAAAAGTTGTTGATCCTGGTTTTCGATCACTTGCGCCATTCCAAGAGCAAGCCATTGAGGATTTTTATAGGAAATAGCGATTTCTATTGCTTCCCCAGTTTTTCCTTGTTCAAGGCTGTGCTGGATGTACAAGTTGATCTCTTTATGCTTTTGAAGGGCTTGAGTTAAGATTTTAACAACATTCGGCATTTTTTCTGCAATTTTGGGATGCGTGCATAAGAATTCAATAGAAGAATAAGCCCCTTTTGATCCTCTCAAAAGATCATTTATCAAAGCATTTGTGGCCTGATTGATCAACTGCTTGGAAATGCTGTAAGAGGGGAGATGACTTGCAACAGTTTTCTCAGCTGTTCCAACTAACCATAGCATTGCAATTTTTCTCCTCATATGAATATCTCCCAAAAACACCTTATTAAAATGAGGGGTTTTTAAGAAAATTTGAGGATTTAACCGATCAAAATATTTCCAATCCTTGGAAACATGCACAAGCATTTTTTTGAGAGAATCGGTAGAAAAGGTGCTTTTTGTCCAGCTAAAGATCATTTCTTGAATAAATGAAAGATTGATTTTTGCAGAGTTTTTTAACGCATATTTAAACTCTAAGCCACGGCTATAAGAATCATTAACCAAGCATGCGTTGTCCATAAGAGATGTAATTTCAGCAAATTTCTTCCAGCGATTATTTGGACTTAATCCATTAAAGCTGACGATTAAATGAGAGGTATTTTTTTTGGAAATTTGAAGTGTAATCGCGGCAAAAGAGGCAATCTCATCAAATTTGTCCAAAAGAATGTGCCAGCTCAAGACAGTTTCGGAGGAACAGATGTAAAGATGTTTCGAAAAAACAGCTTGTTTTTTAACAAGCATCCCTTCAACTGCTTCGGCAAGCAAGGAGTATTTCTCAAGCTGCAGAATATAATTTTTAGCTTTTAGACAAGTCAAAGCATTGAAAACAAATCTTAAGCATTGATGTTGTATTTGTTTAGTACCGGGAACATATTTTCCCAAAAGATTAAGTGCATACATATCGCTGCCACCCATTTTTTCAGAATAATAGAGGGCAGGATCTTCGTTTGTGTCATGCTGATGGATATTTTTTATAAAGTTATCAATTTGCGCAAATGTAACAGGGATTTGTTCCAGGCATAGTTGTTGACAACCCTCTAAAAAAGCAAATAGGCCTTCTTGAATGAAGAGGATGATCTCTTCAAAATTAAAAGATTCCTGGATTTCAGTAAGTATGTGCTTGATCTCATCATGGATATGAAATAAAAAGTTTATGATGATGTTTTTTTCTAAAGTATTTCCCTCTTTGTAATGCTCAGAAAGTACTTTTAATGTTTCTTTCAAAAATGTATTAAGAAAGAAAATGGATTTTTCTTCTGAAGGCTGTTCTGTATACTCTCTTAAAGAGCGATATAATATTCTTATCTTTTCTAAACAAGCTTCGTGCAGGGGTTGCTGCAAAGAATTGACCTGCTTAAGTGCGGGAATCACAAAAAGATGTACCCATTTAAGCGACCTATCGCAGGTGATCATTTGCCACCTTCTACTAACACGTAAAGTCGAGTGAAATGAGGAAGGGCCTATTTTGGCTAATTGATTAAAAATGGAAAGCAAAGCTTCATCAGGAACAAGATCAAATGGAGAAAAAAAATTGAGTGCATGAAGCGGAGTAATAGCGGTGTTCAACATATGTCAGTTCTGGTTTAGTCGGATCGAAGTCGTTAAGTATTCAGATCTTAAATGAATTTTGGAAATTTTCGCAAACATTTTTTGGATGAAAATGCCTTTAAAAGATGATGAGCATTGTCATAAAAGGTCCCATTTTTTCAGATCTTTCAAATTGATTTGACGCAATAATGGATGTGATAAATAATTAAATTTTTATTCAAGTTTTTTATCACAAAGGAATGACGATGTTAAGAAAAGTACATTTTGGAATAAGCTTACTGATGATGATGACCTGTTTATGTGTCGCTGAAGAGCGAGCTCCTTTTGAGTTAATTAAAAGTTTGCTACCTGATAATCCTGTTATTGTTGAAGCAGGAGCCCATTTTGGCGAAGATACAATTGTGATGAGCCAATTGTGGCCACAAGGGCATATTTATGCTTTTGAACCTTCTCCAGAATCCTATAATGAACTATTTAAAACCGTTCATACTAGCTCTAACGTTACAACATATCCATGTGCACTATCTGATAAGAAAGGGCAATTTTTGTTCTACTTAGCTGGAGGCGCAAGCTCTTTGCGCAAACCTACAAAGCATTTTAATGATGACTATTTTCATTCCGATTTAGATCATCCGATTGTTGTAGAGGCAAATACTTTGGATGCGTGGGCACAAGAACAGGGTGTTCAAAAAATCGATTTTATATGGTTTGATATGGAAGGAAATGAATTAAATGCCTTTAAAGGGGCTCTTCACCAATTAAAAAATGTGAAGCTCATCTATACTGAAGTGAACTTTCAAAAATTTTGGGAAGGTTGTGTGTTATATTCCGATTTAAAAAGTTGGCTCAAAGAAAATGGATTTAGAGAAATCTGGATAGAAAGTGTGCCAAATTGGCATGGGAATGCACTTTTTATGAATGTCAATCTTTAATACACCAAGGAGTCAGAATGAAACGGTACCATAAACTTACTCCAGAAGAAGAGAAGATTATTAATTTGAAAGGGACCGAATACCCAGGCACGGGGCAGTACG
>NZ_JBFWIR010000076.1:0-15178 GCF_050255895.1 Parachlamydia sp. | reverse complement strand
AGGTCACATTTATTTTTTAACATATTTGTTAATTATATATCAAATAATTGAATTGATTAATTTCGTTTTAGTTTATTTTGAATTATTGTTGATATAAG
The DNA here is from genome assembly GCF_050255895.1 of Parachlamydia sp. Taxonomy (NCBI): domain Bacteria; kingdom Pseudomonadati; phylum Chlamydiota; class Chlamydiia; order Parachlamydiales; family Parachlamydiaceae; genus Parachlamydia; species Parachlamydia sp. Next base: position 15,080 of record NZ_JBFWIR010000076.1, on the reverse strand, counting down.
TATTTAACTGAAAGCGTCTTGTAAATTTGTTGTGTTATAATGAATTAAAAATAAATGACTTAGAAAATCTTCGACCCTGAAAATAAAGGGTCGAAGTTTGAGAGCCAAATTAACTGGTTTGTTGATTGTAGTAATTAATTGCTTGGAGATAGGCAACGGTGGCTAGAATGCTTAGCGCCATAACAGAAGCGGTTGCTCGGTCAGGACGATTGAGACTATCTGCCTTAACACGGTGCAAGCCCCAGTTTGCTCCATATGCGGTTAAAGCAAAATTTTGCATGATGTATTTAACAAGATCGGAATCTTGAAAATCCTTATCATCACTTCCTATACGGAGAGAACTCAATAGCAAGAAAAAATATACCCACATGTATGGGTCAACAATCGTTTTTTCAAAGATGGTATTTTTTGTCGCATTCATTACGAGATTAGTCAATCTTTTTAACGCTGATTGAGAAGGTTCAATTTGTCGATTTGTTTGCGAGCTTTGCGGATCAAATTTTGCAGAAATGATCAGAGTAAAAATATAGGATAAAAACATACCTCCCACAATACAAATGCCCGAAATGATATCTCGCTCGCTTGCATTATCAAATGATAATCCCCAAATGGTAAAAAATAAAGTGGCTGCGGTAAATAGCGCGGTCATCCCAATTTCTTTCATGCGCAGTTTGGCATAATTTTGAACCTTTGCAGCTGTTGTTTTGAAGCTTTTAAAAACGCGTTGCATGATTGAAGGAGCGTTTTGTGGAGGACTTACCTCTGACAAGGAAACTTCTAATGAATCCTCGGTTAAATGGGTGACGACTCGGCTCGATGAGGTCGATAGTATTTCATCATCAGATCTCTCCTCTTCCAATTCTTCATCTACAAAATCATCACTCAAGTGTTGATACCCAATTTTAACGATGCTTGCTGTTCTTACATCATCAGTGGGTACAGGAATATATGCTTCTCCATTATAGGTTCTTAGGTATGGATATGATGAGGGGTCACGGTCTGCAGTACTTGTCTGCCGCTCATGATTATCTTGAGATGTTCCAAGGCACTGCTGAAAAAGCACTTTTTGTTGTTGACTATTAAAACCACTTAAGAAACCTGCAATACCAATATCTGCGTTAAATTCAGAAATAAATTTAGGGAGCAAAGCATTTGTAAAGGCAATGACAATAGGATGCGTCACCTTATTGAAAGTTGCAAAGTTTTTTAATGCCCGTGCGAGCCATGAGGGTTTTTCGTGCGGATCTCCAAGGCTTTTGACACGTTTATCCTCTTTTTTTGTGTATTTATGTGCAAGAAAGGAAAGAATTGCTCCACAAGCGTTTGCCCCTAGAAAGGTTCCACTAGCTTGTAAAAAATTATATTTATCTTTTGGGATAAGTAAGCTTACACATCCTGATACTTTTAAGGCTGTGTAAAGGAGGAAATGTTTCCAATTTTGAGCATCTCCAGATAATAAGGGAAGGGGTTTATCTGAGTGAGAACCCCAATTATCGAGATCGCCTTGTTTAAGCGTAAAGGCTGTAATAAGGCTATCCGTTGTTATAACACCCAGCAGACTATTGAAGAAGGTTAAAACTGATTGGTTTAGTGCAAGCAAAGGAATGGAACTCGGCGCATTTAGGTAAAATTGCGTGAGAACCATCACTGCATCCAACGAATATCTTTGGGTGAAATTCATGATAGATTTGAGATTATCTTCCGAAACGAGATGAGGTAAGAGAAGTCGAGCTTCGAATCCGAGTCCTATATTGGCGATTACATCGAGAGGATTTGATTCCCAGTGGGTGATGTTATAAACTTTAAATGCAATTGTGGCTGCTGCTAGAGTGGCAATTGCCAAGGCCTGAGCTGTTTTCCAATTCATTGTCACGGTTCTGCCCTGAAGTGTGCCAGGTTGAATAGGAAGAGGTTGATCTAAATTCTCTAATGTGACCATATCTAATGGATCAACAGTGTTCAGGGTTCGCGTTCTATTATGTGCGATGGCGTCGGCTTGCATTCTTCACCTCTTAATTAATGAGTTATTATGGACGGTTGCAGTTGTAGATTTTTGTGTTGAATGTGATCTATTTTCTATCCGATTTGAAAATAGATCTCAAGAGATTCAAAAGAAAAATTTCAAAAAATAAAAGGGATGAGAGAGAAAAAAAGCCTTTCTCATTAGGATACGAGAAAGGCAAAGAAGAAAGATAATTAGGCTGTGTGATCGATTCGTTTAGCCGCATTTTGGAAAGTATGTACAGCTAATTCAGCGACTGTGAATGCCAAACTTTTAACTTGAGCAGGATCTGTTACACATTTTTTGTAAATTTCTTGAATAGATTCTCGCACTATCTCGAGTGGCAGTTTGGCTGCATTAATAGAAATGTAGCCATTGACACAAGCATAGACAAGCCTAGAGGACAGTTCAATTTGATCCTGAAGTGTTGTCGGATTTCCGTCAGAAACAGCGGATTTTGAGAAAAATGTATTGGCAACATCCTGGGTTGTTTTAAACTTTTTGTCGATCGCTTTTGCTGCAATTTGACAGACGGCATCGGGTGATTCACTGTAAGGCGCTAAGCTTTGACTGAGTGTATGTGTCAGGTTATTTTGCACAATCGGAATCAGTTTTTTTGCTCCATACTGGAAAAGGTTATAAGTTCCGATTGTGCCCAGCTTTTTTTTCAGCATTTTTTCGTCTAGTTTTCCAATCTCAAACAAAATATTTCCAGCAATATCGCCGTAAATTTTTTTATTCACTCTGCCATAGTCAGGACTGTAAAATTTATTTAATCTTTCTGGAATTGGAAGGGCGTGATCAGCTTCTTCTGTTTCTTGTAAAAATTGTAGAATTTGCTCCGCAGCTAACATGGCGCCTGTTTCTTTCATCTCTTCTGAAAGTTCGGGAAAATTAAATTCAGAATCACTCCATTGAAGAAAATAGGCTGCCATTCGTTTTTGAAGAGGTTCGAGGGAGGTACGAAAGTCAAATTGTTGAATGTCTTCTGAGATAATTTCAAGATATTCTGGATTGTCCAATTTTTGGAAAAAGGCAGTTTGAAGAAGTTGTCCATTGATTAGAGGAAAAACGTGCTGAACCATCAAAGCTTCGAATTGATCAGTATTGGAGAGTTTTTTCAAAAACTGATGAATTTGAATTTTCATTTGTTTTTTGATATGTGCTTCAATAAATTGTCTGACAATTCTTCCAAGTAAAGATTCTAGATTGCCTTTATTGAGCATTAAATTTTCATAAACTGTTGGAGATAAAATTTGGTTTAATAAATTTTTTAGTTCGTCGATCAACGTTTGAAATTCCTGAGGGATTTGCTTTTCTTTCCAGAAAATGGCAAAAGGATTTTCCTCTTCGGTTTGAGGAAAGACTAAGTCATAGACCTTATCCACCATCGAAGCAACAAAAGCTTGTTCAGCATTTGGATTCTTGTCGACTTCTTGGGATTTAATGGTGCGGTGACAGTGCGGATTCTTAGCAAATTCTTCAGTTGTTGTAGATTCAATTTGTGCTCTCAGATGATTATTAATAATTTCTAAACCTTGGTCGAAAGCCAACGGATAATCCGAATGATGAACAAGGTCAGCAACTCGATCGCTCACAATTTGTCCAAAGATTAGAAAATTTTCACGGAGAAATTTTTCGACAACTGCAGATAAAGAAGAAGGTCCTAATGCTGTTTTTAAGATGTGATCCAGTGAATCAATTTTCTTTTCAAGCAAGAGCGTTCCCAGTTCTTCAAAAACTAGATTAAAAGTTGTATGCTGAAAATCTGCACGTAGCGCATGTGGGACTTGTGTGCGGTCAGATTGAAAAGCCCAATCGAGAATGGGGGTCAAGTAATGTGTCTCTAAATCCTGGCCAGCAGGTATGGGAATTCGGGCCAATCGTTGTTTCAGAGTGTTGTGGATGTCTTCTTGCTGGTAGGTGGAATCAATGAGCCAGCTAAACGCTTTTCTAAGGGAATTGGAAACATCATCTCGATTTAACGCACTTTTCAGTGTGGGCATTTTTCCTTCTTCCATTGCTTGAAGCAGTGGTGAAGCTTGGTTTGTTGTTTGGACCAAAACTTTGGCTAGCACTTTTAGATAAGAAAAAACTGTTGAGAATTTATTTAAATCGATAGCTTCTGTGCCATATTTTTCATTGAGGCATTCGAAAACTTTTTCCATCAAACCATAGGCAGAGAGCTGTAGATTTGAAAGAGCCGGAGAGAAACCCCTATCCCGTATTTCGAAAAAATCAATTTCAGATCCCGAATTTTCAGTGATAGGTGTTGCTGAAAAATGTCCTTTACTGCTTTGGGTTTGCGGTGTGTGAATGACCTTTGCTCGATTTAAAAGCTGATTAGAAGCGCGAATCAATCCAGCATTTTTTTCTAGGAATCGATCTGTTTTTTTCCAAAAAAGAAGAACGCGAAATATTTTAGAAATAATACTTTTTTTTGGAGTTTTTGGAGGGGGAAGATGTCCAGAGGTTTTAGGTGCAGAGAAAGAATTGATGGGTGGAGTATTCATGATACAATCTCTTAATAAAATTGAATTAAAGCGTATTTTAACTTTTTTTAATAAAGATTGTATTAAGAGTCAGATTTCAACAAATTACAAGTAATTCAATTTCATCAGAAAGATTTTTACCAACTTCCTGGATGATATTACCTCGAATGAATTGGAAAAATTTATTACTTCTAGGCATTCCTAATACAAGGCGCGTAGATTGATATTTTTTAGTTGTCTCTAAAATCGTTGCAGCGGGAGAATCACTTACAACATAAATGAAGTGAACTTTTCCACTTTCGAGGTGTTCTTTGGCGTAGTCAAAAATTTCACAAGCATCTTCATCCTCGAGCCAATAGCGATGCCGATCTTCTTCGGTGATCACCTGCTGTTCACGAATGAATAAAAGACAGAGGGTTTGTTTATTTTGATTACATTCATGAATGGCGAATTGCAGAGATTTTCCTATATGAGTAACGGCACAAAGAACAGAACCTTCAGGAGAAGGGGCGATAGGAGCCTCCTCCAAAATAGCCTTGTCTAGGGGAGCTTTTCGTTCTTTCCATTTTTTTTGCTGACTTTCAACGACCCATCCCCTTAAAAGAAGGCCTACTGCAACAATTGTAATGACAAAATTGCGTGCATTTGGCTTGTCGATTAATAGTGTGCATTCGATGGCGGCCATGATCAAAAAAGTGATAAACATGAAGATCCGTTCTCTTCGTTGCATATCGAGATTCCAATTGAGAGAGGAAAACCCTAAATTGGTTGCAATGGCTCCAACAAATCCTACGGCGTATAAATTGGCAAGTTCTGCCACATCTTTAAAATAAAAAACGAGAAAGGCTGGAATTGTAATGGACAGAAATAAAGGGAGATTAGGTACGCCAAAAAGATTGAGTTTTTGAAAAGCAAAAGGCAGCTCGCCATCACGAGACATCACAAAAAATAAAGAAACTAATGCAACAATCGCTGTATTCACAGCAGATAAAAGAAGAACGAAAAAAACAATTCCAATCGCTGCACCAAATAATTGGCCTATCTCAGGACCAAAGTAAGCCGAGCTGAAATAGGTTCCCATATACCGCAACATCGAATCTCGAATTTCGGATCCAGTGGCATTATACACTTCATTACCAGAAACGTGCAGACCTGGAAGAGCCATCATGGCTAAACCAAATAAGGCGGTGAAAAAGCTGACTTCGAGCATGACCCAAAAGATGGCTGGTGTAGATGTATTAGAGACGCATTGATGTTTTTCATCACAACCCGCATTCAGTGGCATGACTCCCGTCGTATTTGCGATCGCTTCTATACCTGACAGAGCGACAATAATTCCGACGAAGTGATCCCAATTCACACTAAAATGGGGAGAAAGGGGCTGTACATGTTGAATGGCAGTTGGTAAAAAAGGAAGGCTCAGCAATCCCAGGGCAATGACCACTAAGACTGTGGGGAGTGATATAAGGGCTGCAAGACTTCCCGTGTATTTGGGGCCTAAAAAATTGAGCGCTCCAATCGCCACAATTGATCCGACAGCCCAATGTTCAGGATTCGAGACACCTAGATAATTAAAAGCAGATAAAGCACTTAAGGCGGCCGTGACAAGATAATCTGCAATTAAAAAAAAGGCTCCTACGAGTGCTAAGATTTCCGATTGACTCCGGACACTTGCATAAACACCACCACCATTTGGATAATAGCGGCAAATCGTCATATAATTGATGCCCACCAAAATATTGAGACAACTGACCGAAAGGATGAGCCAGAAGGATCCATAAGAGGCTAGGGCAAAAGCTAAGCCAAGGACATAGGCCTTACTTGTGCCCCAATCTCCATAAAGAATAGCAGCGGATCTGTAAGCATTAACGTTCCGCGGGCGCATAGTGAGAGACGTGAACATATCTTTAAAGAGCTCCTTTTAATGGCTTGCATCTAAAAAGATAGTTATCAAACTTTTATCCTTTTTTGCCAATCCTATTTGTCTTTAGTCTCCTCTGGATTTCTGTCTAAGACAACGTCATCTTTTTTAGAGGATATCGTTTTGGCTTTCTCCACATCTTGTTCAGATTGGATCGTTGCTTTGGCTTCGGAAAGAGCGTTAAGAGCAATTTCGAAAAGATTAAAAAGTAGGCTTTTGGTAGTCAATTCACTTTCGAAAAAAGTGTTGTATGTTCTTGTAATCGCATTTTGTATTTCTTGAGCCGCAGGGACAACGATACCAACACCAGTTACCATATTTTGTTTGACTAGAGCATGTGTCAGAAAAGCGGCCAGTGCAAATTGCTGGGTGAGTTTTTGCTTATTTTCTTCTTTTAAAAGAGGTTCAGTTGGGGCAAAAAGAAGGTCATTTACTTGTTCTGTCGTTCCATACGTTTTTTCCGTGGCTTGAATGATCATCGCAACTCCTTTTTGATGGGAAGAACTGAAACTATGCAAGGCCGTGGTCACAAGTCCATTGATTTTCTCGTTGATTGTACTACTAAATTGTTGGGCGAGTGATGATCCAATGCCCAATAAAAAGCTCAATTTGCCCATCTTAAAAACAAGGTTCATGATCAAATCTCCATAAATATCCTTTGGGGGGACATCCGAAAATTCGAAGTATTTGTTTAGGCAATCGATGGCAAGCAGATCCGGATTCTTTTGTCTTTCCGCGAGAATATCCGTCACCAATTCTTCACAGATTTCGTTAAATTGCTGGGACCCAATTTTAAACTTTTCTTCTAATTCCTTGCGTTGTTGAGATGTGTTTTTTTCAAATAAATCCAAAAGAAGCGCTTTTAGATTGACTAGTTGAACTTCATTCTCTTGAGTTGTTTCAAGTTCCTCTGCAATTACCTGAATACTTGTTGGAGATGAAAAAAAAGATTGCATGTACTGTAGAAGTAAAAAATCATTGATTTGGGGAACAATGTGTTGAGCCATCAAAGCGGTGCGTTGTTCTGGATTTACAAGACGATTCACAATGTCTCGCATTATTTCAATCATTTTTTCCCGCACAAATTTCTTTGCGACACTTAAAATCACTCTCTCTATACTAGCGACTGTATGCCCTTTCGCTTTTTCAGCGTGACGAAGAGCTTCAGCGGGGATAATTTGTTGGAAAACACTAATTCCTTTATCAATGAGCGTTTTAAATTCTTCTGGGATGGCTGGCACTGCCTGGTAGAAAAGATCCACAATTCCATCTCTTTCGATAATAAATCCTTCGGGGCTATACATAACCTTAGAAGGGCAAATGAGTTCGAGTAAGCGTTCTGTAACAGAGGAATAAAACTTAATTTCGTTAAAAGAAGATGGATTGACAAGTCCCTTTTTTCTACTTGAAATTATGCTTGTAATTGTCGGATGGCAAACTTTGTCATCCTTTGCAAAATGTTTTTCGATGCGGGCAAGCTTCTTTTTACGGCTATTTTTTTTAAGCAAAGCTTTATCTTCAATTGAAGCTTTATCTAGCTCTGCTTCTGCTCGTTCTTTCACTTGAATTAGGGAGGCGACATGGTCGCTCAGCTGATTAAAAACACGATCATAGGCTTTAGGATAGTCTGTTCGACTGATCAAATGGGCCAGCTGATTGCTACAAATGTCCGAAACCTTTTTTGACACTTGGGAAAGAGAAGCTTGAACAAGCTGAGGAAGCTTTTTTTCTCCCATAGTGGCGACCATTAGATTGAGATAGGAGTCGATTTTTTTCTCTAACAAAAGCACGACGATTTCTTGAAGAACATCGTCGAAAGTCTTCGCATGATTTTCCTTAGCCGCTTTAACTTGAGCATTTGTATGAGTCGGATTAAAAATCCAGTCTAGAATAGGAGAAAGATAGTGTTCTTTTAAATTTTGGTTAGGAGGAATGGCAATTTCATTTAAACGCACCAAAGAATGGGTAAAGATGGATTCTTTTGTTTCTCCTTCAATTAACCAGTGGAAAATTTGCTCTAGCGAAGAGTCGATTTCAGAGCGATTTTTAGTCACCATTTCCTCGATGCGCGTTGTGTTTTTCTTCAAATCATCCACAATTTTAGAAGTTTTATTCCCTAATTGAACAACTAAGATAGCACCAACACGCAGGTATTCTTGTAAAAGTACAGCTTGCCCGCTCATGTTTTCAGTCGATCTTTTGAAATATTTATCGTAATAACATTCCATGACATGTGAAGTAAAATGACTGAAAAAATTCCGCATTGCCACAAGAGAAGGATCATAGTCGGCAAAAGGGACGACATCGTGGTTTTTTTGGATGAAAGGAGGCAGAGAAAAGCGATGAGAAGCCGGACGAGATGGATTTGTTGATTCAGAAGAAGGGAAAGGGGCGGTTGCTTTTTTTTTGAATAGATAGGAGCTTTGCTTGAGTATAGTCGTCTCTTCTTTGGAAAGTTTTATGGAGGGAAGAAACCGTTTAAAAAAATTAATGAAAAAATTTGTGATTTTGCTAAGAGGGGATTTTTTCTTAGGGACGGGGGCTATGTAAGTGGAACTTTGCGTGTTGTCAAGATGGATATTCATCAAACTGTCCTTTAGATATGCACAAGTAGAAAAGAACTCTCGATAGTGAAAAACATTTTCTGTATTAGGTTATCTCATTCGATGATAAAAAAAAATGGATTTAAGGGCTCATGAATGAGCCCTTATTTTATGTAGGATGTGAATCGTCTGCCATTTCGGGGGAATTCTCTGCTTTTAAGGCATCTAAAACCCTTTTCTGAATGCGGAATATCAGGCTTTTATTGATAGCTGGATCTGTTAGTAAGAGTTTTTGCACAAAGTCTGTCACGACGTGATTGATCGAGTCGCATGAGGGTACAAAAAGAAGTGCAGCAGAACCTATGTTAGTTTTTACACCTTGTCTTAAAAGATCATGTGCAAGTCGCGAGGTTTTGTCTATTTCTTTTTGAAGTCTTTGTTTTCGTTTTTTTTCACTCAAATGAGCGGTCTCTCCAAAAAACAATTTTTGGACTTGATCTTTACTTCCAAATGATTCTTGAGCTGAGCTTAAAGCGTTATAGAGAGGTTTAACATAAGAGTGACTTCCTGTATAAGCCGCATTGCTAATTTGTTGGCTAACTTGTCCCTTGAACATGCTGAGTAGCATTTTCGAGAGCTTTTTTCCTCCAAAAATTTTTAAAGAGCTAAGTCCAAAGCCCGCATGCATGAGGAGTTTGCCATAAGTCGAATTTCTATCAGCCTTAATCCCTTTATTGTATTCTTGCATGATAGTGATGACTTCTTTTACTGAGTCTGTCGGTTGTAGGGTGACTTGAAGAAGTGTTTCGATCTCCTCAATCACGGGTGTGATAATTTTGGTAAACTCAGCCTGATCCATTTTTTGCATGTCAAAAGAGTTAAATGACTTTTTGCTGATTTCAAAAATGGTATTTTGAATGTCTTGTTTAACAGCGTCTGTCTCACTTCCAGATTGAGAAGCCCTTAGAAAGAGGGGGGCCATCTTTTTGATATTTTTAGAATTAAAAATTGTTTGGCGAACATTTGCAGCCAAAAACTGGTCTGAAAGTGTTGGTAAAATTTGCATTGCGAGAAGCTCTTCCAGAGAATTCTGATTCGAGAGCATCTCGACCATTTTTCGTGCACCGTTTGAAATTTGTTGTTTAATAATCTCTTCAGCGGTACTCAAAGCTAATGTTTTTGTAAAGGAAAAGAAAGCATCTTGAATGCCGGCGAGATCTCCAAGCTGATCTTGGTGCATAAAGTTAACGAAAGTTTCTTTGAATTCTGTCACTAAACTTTCAAGCTCATCAGGTAAATTTGTTTTGTCAATAAGCATGTCCCAAATTTGCTCTAGGCCTGTTTTTTCTTGGTCACCTTCAAAATTGGATGAAGGCAAAAGAACTTTGAATAATTCGGCTGATATGTGCGTGTACAAGTTGTTCTCTGCCGACTTTGCGGTGTTTTCTCTTAGGGTTTCATCGGGAACGATAAGCATTTTAGTAATGGTTGGATGACAAGCATGTTCATTAGCAAAAAAAAGCGCCATGTGTTGTTTTTTGACTGCATCTTTCCCTTGTTCTTTGATGGCAGTCGCAACATTGAGAAATTCTTGCTTGGAGAGTTCTTCTTCGGGGGTATGTGCTCTTAATGATTTTGCCTTTCTCGCTTTTTTGAGATATTTCTCAGCCTTTTTATCCGCTATGATGTAAGCTTCAGTGTGCTTAGTGATAATATTCAAGATGGAGTCAAAGGTTCCAGTGTAATCGGCCGCTTTAATTTGGAAAGCTAAGCGATCAGCAACAGTTGCTCCGATTTTCGATGCTGAATTTGTAAAAAGTTCACGAACGACATCGACTAATTTGTCTTGCAAGGTATATTGAATTTTATCTTGGAAGTAAGAAATTTTGTTTTCGATAAGCAGTTGGATGACTGCATTGACAACAAGGCCTTGTAATTCATTTTTTAAGGGGTCGCTTCCAAGAAACACTTGCGAATAGTCGCGATGGTCGGACTCAAATACCCACTTTAAGATTTTATCGGCATATCCATCTTCCAAAAAAGAAACATTTTCAGGAATGTCTATTCCCTTTAATTTAGCCAACTCAATGGTTTTATCATTTAGTTTTTCCTCAATTTCTTCACGGAGATTTCGTCCTTCTTGGTCTTTAAATAGCCAAGCGAAAAGTTTTGTTGCCAATTCATCTGCTCGCTTATTATTCTCTGCGATTTCCTTGAAATTTTTTCCAATATCAGACTGAACGACTGTGTCAAGCGCCTTAGTCGTAGCATCAATAATATGACCAAGGAAAAATTTTATCCCACCATTGACTCGATCAATCATTTCGGGCGTGGGGTTCATGCTTTTAAGAGGAGATTTTAATTTTTCATCAAAAAGGCTGTCGGCAAAATGGACGCAAAAATCTTGTGTGAATTGACGCAGCTTTTCTAAGGCGATATCTTCTTTAGGTTTTGCGGCAACATTTTTTTCAGAGGCAGCGGCGGTATCTTCTTTGGGGGTTGCGAAAGTGGGGCGTATCTGTTTGGTTTGGAGATAAGCCGGATCTTTATGAATTTCTTGGATGGTCGTTTTTTGCGTAGGAGAGAGCTTAACAGATCTTTTTTTCCAGAAACAAGCTGCATGAAAGAAAGTGAAAGGAGATTTTAAAATGGTAATGCATACAGTAAAAAATTTACTGCGCGGTTTTTTACCCTTTTCTGTCAAAGGTACTGAGGTGGTAGCTGCTGAAAAATGCACATTCGAGCTTGAGCTTGTCATATAAGAATCCTTATTTTAACAATTGCAAATCATTGTATCGTAAGCCTGTTAAGAAAAGATAAAGAAAAAAAAAGCACTCATTTCTGAGTGCTTTTATCAATTCAAAAACGAACCGTAAGGTGGGATTATAACGTCGCTTTTCGGCTAAGTTTTAATTGGCCACGTTCATTAATTTCGAGAACTTTAACTGTAATCATGTCACCAATTTTGACATAATCATTCAAGTTATTAATGCGTGTGTTATCAAATTCGGAAATGTGGCAAAGACCTTCTTTTCCAGGAAGAATTTCCACAAAGATTCCAAATGGGGCAATGTTAGCAATTTTACCTGTGTAAACTTTCCCAATTTCAACATCCGAAGTTAAGCCGACGATCATCGCTTTGGCTTTTTCAATTCCTTCTAGGTTGGAAGAGGCAATGCTGATCAATCCATCGTCATTAATGTCAATTTCGACACCACTCGCTTCAATAATGGCACGAATTTGTTTTCCGCCAGGTCCAATGACCGTTGCAATTTTACTAGGTTTGATTTGCATTGTTTCGATGCGTGGAGCATAAACAGACATCTCTTCTTTATGTGTTGGGCATACTTCTAACATTTTTCCGAGAATGTGGATACGTCCTTTTTTCGCTTGCTCTAACGCCGCTTTCATAATCGATGGCGTGATTCCTTCCACTTTGATGTCCATTTGGAAGGCTGTAATTCCTTCTGCATCACCTGTGATTTTGAAATCCATATCGCCGAGAGCGTCTTCAATTCCCAAAATATCAGATAAAATGATGAATCGCTCATTTTCTAGAATGAGGCCCATTGCAATTCCTGCAACTGGACGTTTAACTGGAACGCCGGCTTCCATCATAGCTAGGCACCCACCACACACGGTTGCCATGGAAGAAGATCCATTCGATTCTGTGATGTTAGATTCTAAACGAATGGTATAAGGAAAAGCTTCTTTAGGAGGCAAAATAGCTTGAAGAGCGCGCTCCGCTAGCTTGCCGTGACCGACTTCTCTACGTCCAGGAGATCCAATGCGTCCGACTTCTCCGACAGAAAATGGAGGGAAGAAGTATTGAAGATAGAACGTGCGGCTGCCTTCGCCATCAAGATCTTCAAATCTTTGGGCCATGCTTTCACCACCCAATGTGCAAACGGATACGCTCTGTGTTTCACCACGTGTGAATAGAGAGCTGCCGTGTGCACGAGGAAGGATTCCTTGCTCGATATCAATCGGGCGAATGTTGATGGATGTTCTTCCATCACTGCGTACGTTCTCATTCAAGATCATTTCACGCATGTATTTAGAAGAAACTTCTTTTAAAGCTGTGGCCACATCTTTAGCCGGGAAAAGAGGCTCACCATCTTCCGGAAGAAGTTTTTGTTGAACAGCAGATTTGACTGCTCCCAAGGCCTCTTCTCTTTTTTGCTTTTCTTTGATGCGTAAAGCTTGCTCAAGTAGTGGTTTTGCAATTTCTTCCACGGAATGGAATACATCTTGTGGGAGAGGGCGTAGTGTGTGCAATGTTTTAGGCTTTCCAAGTTCTTTTTGCCATGCGAGAAGTGTTTCGCAAATGGCTTTAATTCCCTGGTGACCGATTTCAATGGCCTCTAAAATTTGTTCTTCTGTTAAGAAATCGCAATATCCCTCGATCATTAAAACGGCATCTTCTGTTCCTGCGAGAATGAGATCGAGTTTGGATTTCTTTTGATGTTCAACAGTTGGGTTAACCACAAACTTTCCACCGATTAAGCCTACGCGTACTGCACCTACTGGCTTAATGAGGGGGATGTCCGAAATAACTAAAGCAGCAGAAGCTCCGCAAATCGCTAAAGGTTCTGGAGCGTTTACGCCATCATAGGACCAGACATAAGAAAGAACTTGTGTTTCGTTATAATAGCCATTTTCAAACATTGGGCGAAGGGGGCGGTCAATCAGTCTTGATACCAATGTTTCTTTTTCAGAAGGGCGTCCTTCTCGTTTAATAAATCCACTAACTGTTTTTCCTGCTGAAGAGAATTTTTCTTGGTAGTCAACTCTTAAGGGTAGAAAATCTTCACCAGGAGCTAGGTCGTAATCAGCGCAAGCTGTGTTGAACAAAATGGTCTCTCCAGAGCGGACCAAAACAGCTCCATTTGCTTGACGTGCGATTTTTCCGGTTTCGAAAACAATTTCTTGTTCACCGACTTTGACTCGTGTTGTGCGTCGTTCCATATTCATCTAATCTCCTAAATGTTATATCTCCGCATGTTCCTGTGATTTTGAACGATGAGGATGAGGATGAAGTCCTAAAAGAAGGCTATGCGTCAAAATGGTTGGCCATTTTGAGCTGGCTGATTGATTAGATCCATAACTCCCAGTCAAGGAGCTGGAATTGTGGAAGGGGAATCTGTTATATATAGAATTCAGAAAACAAACCTCAAAAGCTTGTTGAAGATCGATTTCTGATTTCTATTCCCCCCCTAGTTTAAATGATAAAGGCAGCTAATGCTGCCTTAACAAAATCGCTATTATCTTCTCAATTTTAATTTTGTAATCAAATTTTGGTACCGAACAGTATCGGTTGAGTTTAGATAATCCAATAAACGCCTTCGTTGGCCGACAAGCTTAAGAAGCGCCAATCGCGAGCCGTGATCTTTTGGATTTCTTTTCAAATGTTCAGTCAATTCAGTAATTCTTTCTGTGAGAATTGCGATTTGAACATCAGCTGATCCCGTATCCTTTTCGTGAAGTTGGAACTTCTTTGTAATTTCTTCTTTTGTACCTTGGTCTAGAGACATTTAGCAGATCTCCCATTGTTAAAGCCGAAAAAGGCTACTATTTTCAACATCATTTACTTTGCATTAAAAGGCTATTATACGTGAGCCTTGTTTATAAATCAAGGGTAAAAACTTTTGCGCTAGGAATGAACAATTCTACAAGCTTTATTCAGTTCTACCCAAATTGTCGACAAAAAACTCTGGAATCGATAATCTCATTGCTTCATTTCTTGACTTTGCTAACGCAAGGAGTCTTATGCAATCAAAGCCATCAAAATCCCGCCCTAAAAAACCTTCTACTTCTTGGGAACCTGTCAGTAAATGGTACCATCAGGCAGTCGGTAAAGAAGGGCATTATTATCATCAATCTGTAATTTTACCAAAGTTGTTGAATCTTCTCAATCTAAACGAGAATTCATCCATTTTAGATGTCGCTTGTGGACAAGGAATTTTGGCCCGCCATCTACCTGAAAAAATCAGTTATGTCGGAATTGATATCGCGCCTTCTTTTGTCAATGCTGCGAAACAGTTGGATCAAAATCCGCGGCATGAATATTTGTTGGGGGATGCCATTAAACCCTATCAAGTAGACCAAAAAAAATTTTCACA
>NZ_JBFWIR010000075.1:0-15230 GCF_050255895.1 Parachlamydia sp. | reverse complement strand
GCATTGGGTGTAGTTCCGGGCTCCCTCAGCGCGGGGGGCTACCTTTACAAGACCTCGATAACTATTATGTGATGAATCTGCGGAGATCCCTTTGGAAATAATGGTTGAGCTTGTGATTTTGCCCAAGTGAATCATCTTAGTTCCTGTATCTGCTTGCATTTTCCCATTTGTGAGAGCGACAGAGTAAAACTCTCCAATCGAATTGTCCCCCTGCAAAATACAACTAGGGTATTTCCATGTAATGGCGGCGCCCACTTCGACCTGCGTCCAGGAAATTTTAGAATGCACACCAGCGCAGCGACCTCGCTTTGTCACAAAGTTGTAGACTCCGCCTTCTCCGGTTTTTGGATTCCCAGCGTACCAGTTCTGCACGGTTGCATACTTAATTTGCGCGCGATCTAATGCAACGAGCTCTACCACCGCAGCATGCAACTGATTGTTGTCATAAGCGGGAGCAGTGCAACCTTCTAAATAACTCACAAAAGAGTCATCTTCAGCAATAATCAAAGTGCGTTCAAATTGGCCTGATTCTTTATCATTAATACGGAAGTAAGTCGAGAGTTCCATGGGAGAAATGACTCCTTTTGGAACATACACAAAAGAACCGTCTGTAAAAACGGCTGAATTCAACGCAGCGAAAAAGTTATCTCCAATCGGAACAACGGAGCCCATGTATTTTTCAACGAGTTCAGGGTATTTTTGAATCGCTTCAGAGATGGAACATAAAACTACGCCAGCTTCATCCAATTTTTTCTTAAAAGTTGTTCCAATTGAAACGGAATCAAATACCATGTCCACAGCCACGTTTGCTAAGCGCATTTGTTCATCCAAGGGGATGCCTAGTCTTTGGAATGTTTTAAGGACTTCTGGATCAACATCTTCTAAACTTTCATGTTGAGGCTTCATCTTAGGAGCGGAATAATAGCGAATGTTTTGATAGTCGATGGGAGGATAGTTCGCATTCAGCCAATGGGGTTCTTCCATTTCCAGCCATTTTTGATAGGCTTTTAAGCGGAAATCCAGCATGAAGGCCGGTTCGTTCTTCTTTTCAGACAAAGCGCGGATGACATCCTCATTCAGGCCTTTAGCAAAACTGTCGGTTTCAACATTCGTTACAAATCCATATTTGTAATCAGAATCTTGAAAATTGGGCTGCGCATTCATTTTAGCTCCTATATCGTCGACTCTTCGCTGCACATTTTTTGAGTGAAGAAGTCTAGATTATAAACATTTTATTGTCAATTACATGAACAAAACTGGCTTATCTGATTTTTGTATTAAAAACTTTTCTCTAAGTCATCCCCAAAAAGAAGTTCTCAAGGCTACCAATTGTTGCGATGCCTCATCTTTTTGTGAAGAAGTTGTTCGTCGATCTCAATCGGAAATTCTATCTCTTAGAGCAAAAAATACCACATGTTCCCCATATTCTGCTTGTCATTTTCCACATATTTTGCGGTCGGGCTAAGTCTTCATATGGGTATTTATAGCTAAATCACCTCTGTTAATAAAATAAAATTATCTTTGGCTTTACAGAGAGAATTATACATAAAAAAACTTTGTTACGCAAGTTAGCTAGTGGAATCAGATAATTAACAATAAGATTTCTAGGCGATCTTCTATTTCCCAAAATTAAATTTTGTGATAAACTAACCCGTTTTTAAGGATTTAAATTTATGGAATACACACTTTCAGAACCATTAAATGCTCTTGACGCATTAGCGAAATTATCACCCAATAGCTCCAAAACGACACTTCGCGAATGGCTAAAGCATGGGCGCGTTTTTGTGGATGATCAGATCGTTAAAATTGCTTCGACACCTTTAGAAGCTGGTCAAACCATTTCTCTCGGCGTTAGAAAAGCGCGCAAAGAAAAGGTGCCTATTCTCTATGAAGATGCGCATTTAGTTGTGATCGAGAAACCTGCAGGATTATTGAGTGTTGCAACAAATTTTGATAAAGCCAAGACCGCGCATGCTTTTTTAAAAGAACGCTATCGACCACGTAAAGTTTATGTTGTCCATCGTTTGGATCAAGATACGTCTGGTGTAATGCTTTTTGCTTTAACTGAAGAGGCCTTTTTTGGGTTGAAAGCGTTGTTTGCCGACCACGACATCGACCGCGAGTATACGGCGGTTGTGCATGGGAAAATGACTCAGCAAGAGGGGACTTGGCAATCCTATCTCTATGAGGATAAGGCATATGTTGTTCATTCGACACAAGATCCAGATAAAGGGGAATTAGCGATTACTCATTTTAAGACAGTCGAAGCGCGGACCCATTTTTCTCTGCTCAACTTAAAGCTAGAAACAGGCAAAAAAAATCAGATTCGTGTACATTGCGAAGATCACGGTTTTCCGATTGTGGGAGACAAAAAATATGGGGGAGAAGGGGAAAGTCACATTACTAAGCGGTTATGTTTACATGCCCATCATTTAGGATTTGTACATCCCATCTATAAAAAAGAGATGTCTTTTGATTCTCCGATTCCCGAAAAATTTTACCAGTGTTTAAAAACCCATGCGTAAAAATCAAGGATGGCTTATTTTTCTGCTCATTATTGGCTTGCCAACTTTTTTCTTTAGTGGCACGGCTCTTTATAAGTTATATAACTACTCGCATCTAGATGCTAAGACACAAGCTGAAAAAATTGAGTGGTCGGTGATTAAGGAAGAGCCTTGGTCCATTCTAAATTTAGTGGGATGGGGAGAGGAGCGCTATATTTTAAAGGTTGCCTTCGAATTTGAGTCTGAAGGGGTTTTTTATAAAAAAGAAGCCTATGATGATTCTTTTCGCTTTCGTAATGAATGGGCTGCGCAGCAAGAAATTGCGCAGGAACAAAATAAAAAGCACTTTGTTTGGTTTCAATCCTCTAATCCTCGCCACGCCAATCTGCAAAAAGCATTCCCCGTGAAAGAATGTCTCTCGGCTATTGTTCTTCTAGGAATTTTTATTTATTTCGTGTGCCTTGGATTTTCTGCTGTTCGCCGCTAAATTTTTCCATTCTTCTTTACAAAAAACATTTTCTTTAAAAGAATGTCCATCAATTGACTTTTTAACAGGGTCGTGATTTGCTTCAGCTGATTTAAGGAAATGGAAATATGCAAAAGATTGTGTTAAAAAATGTCACCTCACAAGGGATCCCTTTAGAAGTCACTTTTCTTCCTGAACAAGGAATGAATATGGCGAGTTATAAAAAAGGTGAAATTGAAGTCATCGATCAATCCACTCGAAATTTATTTGAAGAGCGTTTTGCAGGGCTTGGAGCATTAATCGGACCCCACTTTCACCGCAGATTACCAGCAACCATTCCGCTCATTGCAGATGAGTCCCTATTTCCTCATATTGCGCGTGTTAAACAATCGGGAGTGCAAGAGCCCTTTTCACACGGCATTGGACGCTATGCTCCATGGAAGGCTGAATTTACAGAAACGACGGTGGATGCCAAACTGAATGGAAATGATGAGTGGAAGGGAGTCTCGCTGTCCAGTTTGGAAGGGCAGAATTTTCAAATGCATTTTCAAGCTGAGCTTACACAAAAAGAACTAAAAATACATTTTTCGGTCGTGAGTGATACAGATTCGCTCGTCGGTCTGCACTATTACTATGCTTTACCTCAAGGCAAAGGTGTCGTTCATTCTCGCATCCAATCGGAAGTGATTGAGAATGGGGAAAAAAAGCCTCCTCGATGGCAAATGGACGAACAAAATGAGGTTTTAATTCCGATCGCCGATGACGACATTGACACAACTTTTTATCCTTTTCCGAACCCTCGAGCTGGAAAAATTCTGTTAGACGCGGGGAGTTACTATTTGGAAAAGAGGTATCAATGCATTTCACAAGAAAACTCTTGGCAGCTCTATCATCCAAAGAATGCCACATTCGTTTGTATTGAACCGTTAAGCTCGCAAGATCCGCGTCATCCGAACTTGACTGTCAGTTCTATTCAAGTGGAAATCGAAATTTTAGATCCTAAGTGATACGGCCGATAGGCCGCATCACTTTACATAAATTAAGATAATTTTATTTTTCGGGGGAAAGGAAGACCTATTGATTTTAATGCGAGTCTTACAAGAAAGCCTAATTTCTTTTTGTATGATTTGACGCCCTGCAGGTTTAGAATATGATTCACAACTTCTGCTCGATCTGTATACTTATTCATATGATTATTCAGGAGCATAATAAATACGAGATTAGCGAGGGGAGGCTTTGCTTTTGCTTGCAATAAAAATCCTTTATCAATCAATTCATCAAGTCCTTCTTTCAAACCACGTTCATATCCTATGGTCATCCATCGACAACAGGCCCATAAGCCTTTAAATTGTTGCATTTCGCAAAATTGGAATAATATTGGATTTTCAAGAATAAATTGGTCGAGTTCTTGCTCCGTAAAACTATTAAAAAAATCTGGAGATAGATAATTCAACGCATCTCTTGTTACGGAATACAATTCAGTCTTTACTTGATCTAGAATCGTTTGTTCGAAATTTTTTTGTTCTTCACAGCTAAAGTATTTATTTTTGGTTTTCCGATATAAAAAGCTTAGCTTGCGATAATAGACATAGCGCTGATCGCTAGACATTTCCGATAGTGAGTCTTCATCCGCATTGAGAAGGTCATCCATCATTAAACCGCTGATCTGTCTCATCATTCCTAGTGCATATGCATCTCCGGTTGAAGAGTGGGTATGATCCCCAAAAGATAGCTTTCCTTCATATTCCTGCAAAAGGTTTTCAAAAAAAGACTCTGTGTTAATGTTGATATCATTATCTAACATGGCGTAGCTTCCAAGCAGAACGCTTTGATTCTGCATTCTGAAAGACAATCCGCCTTGGTCTTTTATGACGTCATCAATTACTTTTCTTAAAGTTTTTTCACTTTTTTTGTAGCGAATGATGGTAAATGGAGGATTTTGCCACTCTGGAGTATCATCCTCTTCTGGTATTAGTACTATAGATTCAGGTTTTAATGCCCAATTTCCCGTGATAAAGGTATCATGAGCAAACACATTTACTGCTTGATCAATAATTGTACTGAGAGGGGTCACAACAGCCATTGTGCGGGAATCCCATGAGCCATCTTTATGAGGACGGACAAGTTCTCCAAGAGCAAAGTGAATCGTATTCGAAATAGCAGGAAGTGCTTTTTCGCTTTTAGATGGATTTGCAAATGTTGCGGCAGGCTCAGTAAAAGGGTGTAAAATCCCATCATCAGAAAGGTATTTTGTGGCGTGCACCACCCAAATTCTATTTTTTAGCTCTACAGAAAGAGGCTTTAAATTCTGATTGAATTCTTTTAACCGGATGCGATCAGTTTTTATTCCACGTCTTCCAAAAGTGACCGCTTTAACAAAAACATGCGCAACTTTTATATGAATTTTGTTATTGCGACGATCAATTTTTTTATTAATCGATTTGATATTAGCATGGCAGGTACGATAAGATTCTATGTCCGTGAAAATAGGTTTTGTTAAGGCATTTATCTTGGCTACCATCATTTTTAAATTGGAAATATCGTTAGTCTTGCACTTTTTTCGAAAAGTCAGTTTGTTCTTTGTTGGATTGAAGACGGGCTTGTAGCCTAGGGTAAGGTAATCCTCACTTTGATGAAATTTTTTTGATAAAGTAAGCATTTAATATTCTCACAGGCTGTTGTTTTAGATTAAAAATATAAGTATTCGTGATATTATTCAGATCATACCAAGTAATAGTAAATCGTAGTATCAAGTGATGCAACAGGAAATGTTGCATCACTTAGATAAGAAAGGACAAGAGATCGTTTTTTAGTTAGTTGTTTTTTTAAAAAGGCCTTTAACTTTTTTAATGACGCTCTTTCTTTCTTTAACTAGTTTTATCGCTTCTTTTCTAAGATCTTCCTCGGAAATTTTCTTTGCAAATTCAAGCGCCTTTTCGGGTTGCTTTCTTTCGTGTAAGATTTTCGCAACTTGATACAAGACCGTATTTTTGAGTTGATGAGCCCAAGGTGAAAAATCCTCTGGAGGGGGTTTTATCTCGCTCGCGAGATTGAGGATATCTTCAATTTCGTCAAGTAAGTCGATTGAAGCCAAGTATGTAGCAACTGAAAGAATGGTGGGGTCTTTAGCTTCGGTTTTCATCGTTTTAATTAGTTGAAAAACAGTTAAAAATTCACCATTATTTTCAAATAACCTGTGCCAATTCCGAGAAAGGGTATCAGGAATGGAAGTTGAAGTAATGTTTTTGCGATCATTATAAATATCTACAATTGCTTCTACAAAAATACACTTATTTTTTTTGGAATAAATTCCATTTAAAACAAGGGCGAGATCATTAAAATTTTTTAAATTCTTTAGCCTGTTTGTGATAACGGATTTGTAATTTGATTTAATTTCATCGTTATAAGTACGTTGAGTTTTTTTGCTTTTGTTCAGTCTTTTCACAATTTTTATAGCTAATTCTATAGCAAGTGAATTTGAAATAGAACAATCATTCCCCAAAGAATGCAAAACTTTTTCTAATTCTGAATCACATAAAGAATACAAATGTAAACAAATTGTAGTTACATATAATAATGTATCAAATTGATTTGAAAAATTTTCAGATTTTAACAAAGCATATAGACTTTGAAAATTGCTCTTTGTCAAATCAGCATTAATTAACATTTTTGCCGCATCCCTGATAAATTTTTTATTTCTTGCGGAACCTATTAATTGATCATTCACGTCGGAAAGATATTTTTTATACATTTCAGCGATTTCAGTTTTTTTTCCAAAAGCTTCTTGTAGTAACGAAACGAATTTATTTATTTCTTTTTTTTCTACTTCAAATTGTTTAAGGATAGGATCAAAAAGACTTGATAGTCCTTTTAATCGACTGAATGCAATTTGGAACTCATTTGAATCCGATTCAGGTGGTAGCTTTTGTATTTCATCTGCTACTTGTCTTATAAATTTATTGTTATTATAGTAACTTTTTAAAAGTATTTTCTCGCCAGACCTTCCACTAAGAATTTCTAGAGACAAGTCTTCATTGTATTCAAAAAAAATACCAGTGCTAACAGCGATAATATTAGCCAATGTTTTTATATTTTTTTCAGATTTTAACTCTTTACTCAAAACGTCAATAAAAAATGCGATTTCTTTATTGTTTATTTGATTGATGATTGGAAGCGTATCCATAGAGATAGCACGCCATTCTCTGTTGACTAAGCTTGTATGTGGAAGACTTTCTCTTGAAAAAAGAAGAATGTGTTGAATAACTTCAACAGGTAAATCATTAATAGATGTTTCGCGTGTTGCTCCTTCCGAACGAATCGAAAGAGCATCTTGAGATGATGTGATATTATTCATAAATTTTTTTTAAAATTATGTTAAGTAATAATGTTTAATAAAAAAGGAATCGTTTTTGTGTGGGAATTTTAAGATATAATAGAGTGGCAAAAGAAATGTGAAATATTTGAAATAAATAATACTATAAAAGTATATAAAACGCAATCTTAAATTATTAACTTTGTGTTTGTTAGGTTAAGATTGAATTCAATTTTATCTAACGGCTATTAATAAACATTTTAAATTGTGGTTTTAAAATGGATTTTAGTTGTGATTTTTTAAAAAGAAAAATAATTTGTTTTTATAACATTGACCTTGTTAGGTGGAAGACATATACTACTCTGAGCTGAATATAAAAATTTGTTGATCAATCCGAGAAAAATGATTAAGATGTTTTTCAAATTTTTAAGGAAATGATGATGAATATTTCTCTTGAATTAAAGCTTGAGCTTGAAAAGCGTGCTAGACAAACAAAAGACAAACACGAACACACCTGTCTATGTGTTGTTTTAGCCAGAAGTGAAGGGATGTCTCATGAGCTAATAGCTCAAGCGCATCGTATAAGTGTGCAAAGTGTTTATCGCTATCTCGCAGAGTACGAAGCAGAAAGAAAACACAACATGATGCCCGAGGTGGGAGTCAAAGCAAATTAAGCGAATTGGAAGCTAAAGAATTGCATGAGTCCTACAAACAACCACTTATATTCATGCTAAAGAAATCTGTAAGTATGTTAAAGCAAAATATGGAATTGACTATACTGTGTCGGGAATGACCTTTTGGCTAAAGGCACAAGGTTTTATTTACAAAGAGCCGATCAAAGTCCCTGGTAAGTTGGACCCAGGAAAACAAGAGAACTTCATTCAAGCTTATGAATGCTTAAAAGCTTCTCTCAATGAAGATGAAGAAATTTTCTTTATGGACGCCGTACATCCGGAATTTCAATCTAAGGCAGTTTGCGGCTGGATAAAAAAAGGGGAGATCAAAACGTTACCGACAACAAATGCTCAATATCGAATGCATTTTATTGGAGCTCTAACTCTACAAAAAATGGAATTATTCGTTCAGGAATATGGGACAGTAGATGCAGATAGCATGATTGCATTTTTTACAGGATTAGAGAGTACCTCAAAAGCTTCTAAGATCCACATCATTTGCGATAATGGACGCTCAAATAAAAATAAGAAGGTTGAAGAGTACCTCAAAACGTCAAAGATTAAAATACACTATCTGCCACCCTACTCACCTAATTTGAATCCAATTGAGCGTTTGTGGAAGGTTTTGAGGCAGAAAAAAACTACAATAAGTGTTATGAAAAATTTGCGGATTTTAAAGAACAAGTACGGCGATTCTTTTTTGAAGAAGTACTAAAAATCAAAAATGAATTAATGACAAGTATTACAGACAATTTCCAACGCATTCAGCTAAATACGATCAAGCTTGCTTCAGTTTAAAATTCTCAGATTCAGCTTGGATAAGTATATAAACATACTTTTTTGCGGATAAATCATTTTTGAGCCAATTTTGATATTCTATTGTCCATGAATCTTTCAATCTAACGATATTTGTGGATGATAGTCCTTTAGCATTTTCTCCCAAAATTGCCTCTAGAGCTTTCGGAAAATCTAGGGTGGAGATTCCTTTAAGATACAAAGCAGGAATAACCGCATCTATACTTTGTGTCCTTCTCAAATAAGGTGGAAAAATCGCACTTGTGAACTTGCCATCGTCTCTATGTCTTATTCTAGGCTGACGAATTGCAATTGGGCCAAGACCGGTTTGAATGTTTTTTTCTGGTAAGTAACCATTAGAACTATAAATGAAGTCTATTTGCACAGCTTTCTAGTCCAACTCTTGGATGAAGTCTATTTTCTTACCATGCCAAAGATATTGAGCAGGTTTTAGACAAAAATTAGCGATTGTTTCCACCTTTGAAATGTTTTTCGCTTTAACTTCTGTCATTAAAAAATGCACTGGCGGTAATGATTCACTCATTTTCAACCATGAAAGGGTTTAGGTGTTTAAATTGAGCAACTTCATTGCTTTATTTGAAATTTTTTTCACTGACGATTGGGTAAGTGACAAAAGTGTTTCAATTACTTCAGGAGTTAATCCATGCAGTCGAATAAGAGCTTTTGCTGCAGAAAGCTGAGCCGGCGGATAGAAATCCTTTAAACCATTTAATAATGTTTTTATCAAAGAAGGTTTTTCTTTATAGCCGTGCATTCCGAGTTGATAATAGATATTTTCACGTACCAAGGGACTCCAATCTTTTTTGAATTGAAGTAGGATATCTAGAATGGACTCGCGATTATCTTCCGTGATGAACAGTGCAAGATGCTGCACATGCATGTGACGATTATCTCTGCTTAAATCTGATAAGGCTCTGATATGTTCATTCACATTCAGACTTCTCATCGTTTTATCATAATCTATAATTTTCGGCTTGGAATCAATAGGAGTGGGCAGGGTTTCTTTGCTAGCAGAGGTTTCTAATGCCAACTTAAGCAGATCACAAGTTTTCTGTAGTTCCTTCACTAAAGGGCTGGATTCTTTTGATCTTAGTTTTTTTTGTATATCTTTACTGAAAACATCAACCAACATGATTTGATTTTCCAGTAAATGCGTAAGGAAATGCTCTTCTCCATTATAGCAAGATAGATATTGTTCGATATCAGATCTTCCATTGCAGAAACCAATTTGACCGGCCTCAATTTGCGGAAAAATGAGTGACAGTAAACCGATTAAAAATTTAAATTCATTATCGACTCTTTGAATTGCTTTACTCAAAGAAGACGAGGTGTCTCTTGCTGATAATTGAATCTTTTTTTTCAGCTCCGTTCTGCGCATTTCTTGTAGTTTTTCCTGCACGATAGGAGATACTTCTTTAGATTTATGACTTATAAATTTTTTTAGTCGATTTTTTAGCCTTTGAAGATTGGGTTCTTGCTTAATAAAAGATGTAAATCGATTGCACTCAGCGGATTTGAGTTTAAAGGACATCCAGTTTTTCCAATCCATAAATGTATCCTCGACTGCTAAATAATGTATCAAACCGAGATGTCTTTCATTGCTTGCTTTTAGCGCGATGATATTTTTATTCAAATCTGTTACTTCATAATCTTGAGGTATAAAAAGTTGTGAATCCTTTCTGAAAGAGGGGGCAGGATAGACTCCACCCATCCAGAGACGCCATATTTTTTCTTTCAAATTGGATGATTGGACCGGATTTTCAAAAAAATAGGAGGCCAGCTTCTTAAATTGATTAAAATGTGTTAGTTCATCGGCATTAACCGGTCCTGAAAAAACATAAATAATGAAATTTTTGGCATCGTGATCATAATAAAAAACCGTTTTTTTCTCTCCAGTCAATTCCAAAAACTTAGCCTCCCCATTATTGTGTAGATGAGGAAAATGCGGAAACAATGGTAAAAAAAGGGGGGATTCCGTTAATTCCTTGTGTTGAGAATCCGGATAGGGGAACATTTTAACGGAAGGAGATAGGGTATAAGGCAAAAATGAGATCTTTCCAAAGAACTTCATGGAGGGTCTCCCAAGATCTGTCGTTTCTAAAGAGTTGATTGCTTTTTGCCATAACCTTTCATCTTGATCTTTTTGTTCAGTTAGATACTCTTCTTTCAATTGTTCTAAGCGAGGATTCGATTCCGATTTTCTTTGCATATAATTCGATTCAAAACGACATTTTCCTTGCATTACTTTATGAAGAGTATCTGATACGAAATAGATGTTTTCGGCTAATAGCTCCTCCTTGTTCTTAAAGATTCCCTCTATGAAGCGAGTTCCTATATGACCAATGTTTAATGTCGCTACGTCCTTAGCAGCTCCAAAGGGAAAGGTTAATCCATAAAAAGCTTGTGAAATTGCTCCTCTGCAGATATCTGCTTTAACGAAGGTTAAAAACTGTTCTTCAGAGATACTATGAGATTGCTCAGCATGAGTACGCAGTTGTTGAATATTCTGCCTTCTTAATTGTTTCGACTGCGACAAATGCTGATCTACATACTCTTGTTCAATTTTTTCCACTTCCCTATGTGTGGTATAAATAAGCTGTAAGATACTATTTTTATAAGATTGCAAAAGAGTTGGTATAACGTCCGACTGTTGGAGGATAGAAATGAAATGAATTAAATTATATCCATCTAAGAGGGCTTTTTTTATCACTTCTACCCGTTGAGATTTTGCTGAATCTAAGCGTGGGTTTGTATCATGAAGATAAGCAGTGGCAAGCAGTCGGCTTGCAGGATGCCAGATTTTGAGGTTTGGTAAAGGAGATAGTGATATCTGAAAACGCTTTTCAAACTCGAGCCTAAAAAGGTTAATATGGTTCACGGCACATGAATAGGGGTGCTTTTCAAAATCAGAATGATAGAAAGAATTTTCATTTAAAATTGGTATAAGGATGGAATCAGGATTAAAGCTTATGTAATGAGATAAAGCAATAAAAATCTTCTTAGCATAATTTTCAGGGGAGGTTTCGGCTAATTTTGCAATCAACTTATGCATAGCTTTTTCAAAGGATTCATAACGATTGGAATCTCTAGCAGATTGCTCCGCCATCACTTCTTTTAGAGTAAAAGTTTGATGATTTAATTGTTGCTGGAAACGAGAAACCGTTTCATCGCATTTTTGCTCTAGTCTTTGCAATTCTTTATGTAGTTCGGCTTGTTCTCTTTCAAGAAATTCGATCTTATGAAAAACAGCGGAAAAAATTTCATCAACTCTTTTAAAAGAGCTTTGCACACTTTTTTGGAAATGGAGCATATTTTCCTGCAGAATAGAAAGAGGATTTAGAGCAACATCACCTTGCATATGCGATTTGATTTCTTGCATGCCGTTTAAGATATATTTCATGCTTGCAAATGCCCCTAGAGGCCCTGTTGTTGCTGCCAGGGTTCCCAAACCAAAGTGCCAAGCAATCCCTATAGCTATTTTTGAAAGAGCAGAGCAACTAACTTGAAAGTTGCTTGCCAGCTCTGATTTTCCAGCTAAATTTGCCGCCAGAATCAGAACGTTGTGGGCCTCGTTGAAAATGGCTAAAGAGTGGTCGAATTGCTCGCGTCTTTCTCGTTCTTTTTTTATCACTTGATCTAATTGGTTTTTTGTTGCCTTGATTTTGTCAAGATCGCCATAGGTAGATGCTTGTTGGAAAGCTTTATAAAGTTCCGAGATTTCTTTATTTCCTTGAAAACTTGAAATGTCCACTTGTAGGTATTGATTAAATAAAATATGGCAAATTTTGGAATTTACGGTAGTAGCATCGCTTAGATTGACTAGATTAGAATTTACCTCTTTCAGAGTTTGACAAGAACTATGGATAAGTTGATTAACTGTGCTCCCTAATTTTTCGATATTATCTTCAACCCCAACTAAAGAGTTTTGCATAATCTGCATGTTGTCGGTTAATACATTCATATTTGCTTTACAGGAATTTAATGTGCTTATGATTTCATTAATTGAAGTGTTGTTGGTTTTGGTTTGTTGTTTTAATGCCTCATGCTGGGCCTGGCTGTTTTGTAAGGCATAAGAAAGTGCATTCAATCCCTCTTCTACATATGGGATGTAACAGGTAAGGATAGGATAAACTTCTTGAAGGTAGTTGATTTTTTGTTCGGTAGAGAAATTTTTAGAATGGTCTCTAAGACACCCATAAAAATCGATCAAAGCGTGATTAAGCTGTGGCAAGTTCCCTGTTTTCATTGCCTCTAAAGCATTGTTTCTCAGTGTTTGAGCTTCCAAACGAGTGGCCGGTGTGATGTGATCCAAATTTGAGGTTAAATAATCTCCGAATTTATCGATTCCAAAATTCAAGGGGGCTTTTAGCAATTTCCCGAAAAATGGAAAATATTCTATGGCACTCGATATACATTTTGTCCCAGTCACTGCAGCATTTATTGTTCGATTTTTGTTATTTTGTCTAGCTATGCTGGTATCAGAGATGGCCGATTTTCCTGTTCCACGTCCTGCTGTTTTTGTGATTGAGATTCCATCTTGCACCCTGCTAAAAGCTTCCTGTGCAACAAAACATACAGCTATTTCCTTAGCTGATTTAACTGCACCTTTTTGTCTTATTTCGTTCACTGTATTTAATATATCTTTAGTTGCATGATCAATTGGTTCAAAACTCATAGTTTCTCAGTTTAATCCGCATTTTGAAAGTTGTTAAGCCGGTCTGTAATTTTTTTTTTTGAATTCGTAAAACTGAAGTTGTTTTACATGAATGCAGAATATTTAGCAAGAACTGATCGCTTTGGAATTGATTCCGCATTGAAATCAATTAACTAATTCTTCAGAGATTCCTGGAATTGTGATGTTTAGAATTGGATTTTGATTTCAGAATATTCCATGATTAGCGATGTGATACTCTCTAAGTTATGAAAAAGCAATCCTTAAAAACAATTAATCAAATTTTTATTTACTGCCTGGTGCTTCACAGGAACTCCATCCTGTGAAACGATGGAAAATGAGTCGCTTTGTGTCCGAAGCTATCTGCAAGGAATTAAAAGCTAAAAAAGAAGAGCTACGTCAAGCCATATTTAATGGCTAATGAGGGGCAAGCAGAGGCAACAAAAGAATGGGCGAGGAACGTTAGTGGATGGGGCGGATGACTGATAAAAGCTTCCCAAAAAGGGAGGAAATATACTGGGGCGATTTGGAACCAACTCGCGGGGGCGAAACTCAAAAAATCCGCCCTGGATTGGTTATTTCAAATGATCTCGGAAACGAAACATCTCAAGTTGTCATGATCGCTCAAGCAAAGTCAGGCGTATTTATCCATAGTAAAAAATTTTAATGCACGTTAATGCTCATCGATTTTGTGATAAGATTCCAAAATTAACATCTTTATTGGAATTGTTTGTTATCCAGATTTACCGATTTAGCTTAATCAATATAAATACTTTTCCTGTGATCTATTTCCCTGTGATCTATCTCAATGATAAACACGACAATTCTTTCCTCAAATACTCGATAAACGATTCGATAATCGCCAACTCTTAATCTTCTGTATCCTTTCAACTCTCGTACTAAAGGCTTACATAGAGACGATGGCAAGCTCACAAGTGCGATTTTGCCACCTTATTTGAGAAGGACACAAAGTATAGATGCGGGAGATATGCATTCTTAAAATGTTTTTTAATACAAAAACTAAATGGGAGTGCGCTCATGGAAGATTTTCGCTTTTCTTCAGAAAAAATGCCATCAACAAATGAACAAAATAATCCTCTCGAAGAAATTCTTCGTAAAGGCTCAAAAATTGTTACAGCAAGCAATTGAATTTGAAGTACAAGAATATCTGGAACTTTACAAACAATCGAAAGAATTTACCCATCAATCTCCTGCAGTAAGAAATGGTTACTTACCAGAAAAAACATTCAAACCGGTCTTGGCCCAATTGCAATTCGCCAGCCTAGAATGACATAGAGACGATGGCAGGTTCACAAGTGCGATTTTGCCACCTTATTTGAGAAGGACACAAAGTATAGATGCGGTTATTCTGCTTTGTATCTTAAAGGAATATCTACCCTAGATTTCCCGAAAGCTCTGGAGGCAATTTTGGGAGAAAATGCTAAGGGACTAGATTGAAAGATTCATGGACAACAGAATATCAAAATTGGCTCAAAAGTGATTTATCCGCAAAAAAGTATGTTTATATCTGGGCGTATGGGATTTATTTTAACATTCGTTTAGAAGAAGATCGCCCTGCGTTCTGGTTCTGATAGGTGCTTTAGAGAATGGAAATAAAGAACTTATCATGATCCATGATGGGCACCGAGAAAGCAAGCAGTCTTGGAAAGAAGTTTTGCAAAATTTAAAACATCGAGGTCTCAAAGAAGGACCAAAGCTTGCGATTGGAGATGGAGCGCTTGGCTTTTGGGCGGCTTTAAATGAAGAGTTTCCAGCAACAAAGCAG
>NZ_JBFWIR010000074.1:0-15394 GCF_050255895.1 Parachlamydia sp. | reverse complement strand
TGAATGATGATTTGTACCACATATCTTCAACATAAGAAAGCAGTTAAAAAATCGCAATCTTTTTTTAAGTTAATTTTGTTGACATGGTTTCTTTTATTTAGTATGGATTAGGTAATGAAATTAATTAAGTTTTTATTATGTTTATAGAAATTATGATTTTTATTTCGGTTATTGTTTTTGCTGTACTAGCTTATTTTGTTATACAAACGCTAATTACAGTTCAAAAAACTTTAAAAAAATTAGATTTTTTCATGGATGGAATGGAGCTGCGCATGGAAAAAATGGATCCCTTCATTCGATCGATCTCGAATGTGGGAGATATCTGTGAAGAAAAGACGCATCTGTTGCAGAAAGAATTCATGGAAAAAAAAAAGGTCATCGCATTTCAAGAAGAACCCACCGGTGATCTAACAGATTGGCTACTTTTAGGATTAATTTTAATAAAAAAAGTTTTAAAAAGGAGATGAATATGGGAACCCAGAACCATGTGAATTGCTTTTTAAAGGGAGCTCTCTTAGGCGGCTTAACAGGAAGTCTTGCAGCGTTGCTGCTTGCTCCAAAGTCTGGTCAAGAGCTAAGAAATGATTTATCAGATACAATCGAAGATATTCGCGAAAAATCGCAACATTTTAGTGATCAGGTGAAAGAGACTGGTCATAAGGCTTTGCATGCCTTTGATTATCACAATGGTTACCATGAAGAAGAAGAGGATGAGAGTCCCGCTACCATGTGGTTAGGGGGAGCATTTGGTGCTATTCTAGGAGCCACATCTGCATTATTATTAGCTCCACAATCTGGAGAAAAGTTACGTGAAGAGCTTGGAGAAAAATATGATGAGATTCGTGAGAAAGCCGAAAGCTTTATGGCGAATGTCAATCACAAAGGCCATGATGCCATGGAATATGCTGAGGATTGGAAGGATACACTTAATACAATCATCAGCAAACTCTCCACTTCTAATTCGAAAAGGAAACATGCTTCCAATTCACATCTTGAAGAAATTATTGATTGGGCAAGCTTAGGAATCAAAGTTTTGCAACAATTTCAAAATAGGAGATAATTCCCATGGTTAACAAAATTCAAGAAGATTTTTTATGGGGAACTCTGATTGGCACATTTTTAGGGGCTGCGACTGCCTTGTTGCTCACTCCTGCTTCTGGTGCAAAACTGAGACAGAAAATGCTCAATCAACTCAATCAAATCAATGGGAAAAAGACAAAGCATGCTGCATCACCACGATCTCGCTCGACAAAAGCTTTGAAATCCGTTATACCACAGCCTAAAAAACCACATCGTAAACATACCCGTGGCCATTAGAATCTAAGGAGGATTATTCCTCCTTTAAATTTTTTTTGAAAGGATCCAGATTATGGAATTGATCAACGAGTCTGTCATACGTTCATTTCCGCTGGAATCTTTTTTAAAAAGATGGCCATTTCCGTGGCATAATTTTCATGAATTTTTAACGGAAGAAAGCTTTAAGCAATTGCATGATGAATTTCCTCCGTTAGAACTATTTGAGTATCATGAAAATTTGGCAAGGGGCAAAAACCAAAGACCGCACAATCGTTATTATTTGGCTTATGAAAAGTCAAAATATAGTGAGGATAAAGAAAAAGTAGGGGCAATTCACGCAGAATTTTTATCTCCAACATGGCAAAAATTTTTGCATGAAATTGAAACAAATGCACCTTATCAAAATTTAATGAAGCAGATTTTAGGAGAGCAAAGATACCAGATTCGGTACGCTTGGCACATGGGAATTTCGACCAATGAGGTCTCTCCCCATTGTGACAATGCTTCGAAGGTTGCGACCCACATTTTTTACTTTAACACTTCAGAAGATTGGGATCTTGCTTGGGGAGGGGCTTTGCTTGTACTTGGAGACAAACTTACACCTAATCAAAATCCAGATTTTCAAGATTTTATGACTTCTACGCCCATTAACTTCCTAGATAACTATAGTTTTTTATTCAAAAACACGCCGAATGCTTGGCATGGTGTAAAAGCGTTAAAATCTCCTCCAGGTAAGTATCGACGGCTCTTTAATGTGATTTATGATCTCGAGTAAGTTTCGTTTATTCGGGGATGAGCATGATCACGATCGAGGCATTGTGAAATCCCCCTGCAAGTACGTCAGGCTCTAACAAAATTTTCTCCATAATCTGAGTTTTGGCTTTATCTTTAGAAGGTTTCTAGAGAGTTATCTTGTTCATTTATTGATGGCATTTTTTCTGAAAAAAAGCGAAAATCTTCTATCGGCTCATTCCCATTTAATTTTTGCGATAAAAACATTTCAAGGATGCTCTTTTTTTTCATCCCATACACAACTTTTTGATCTCAAGTTAATAGGTGAGAAGTCATGAATCTTGAAAGTCTGGATTTTGATTAGTTTAAGCTTGTTGGTCTATGCCACAAGTTTTATATATGATAGTTACTTTTCCATTTAAGTTTATGAAAAGGAATAAAATTTTATGCATAATAATGGTATTTCTTCTTATCCGCTATGTCCTTCTCCCAGTTATTTTGGATCTGGTTCCTCTAGCGCTTTCCTGACTGAACGAGTGAAATCCCTTCGAAGTACTATTGATAAAAATAATTTTCTAAAGCTTTTGGAGCTATACAAAAATGGTTATCTTTATGAAGGGAAAGCATGTTTATTAGCACAAGATTCTGAAGGAAAAACGTTTATTGAATGCGAACAATTGCTACTGGAAGATCGTATTCAATATTTAGAGATTCTTTATGAAATTTATAAAAATCATGAGCTAAAAGATACAATTCATTTGCGTGAAGTTCTCTTAAAGGTTCTTGATTCTTATTTTTATGAGCATCATACAATCCCTTTATGTAAAGAGATGTTTAATGATCAAAAATTTTTACTAAATTATCCCGTGGGGCAATGCTCAGTTAGGCATCCAGTTCAAATTGATTTTGTACGACCATTGGAATTTTTTTTTGCAGACATTTCCAATACGGTTAGAAATATTATTCACATTAGTGTTGAGGTCCATTTTGCACAAAGAAAGATGAATCTTGACGATTATGAGCAAAAGAATTTTGAACAAGATATTGCGGATTTGCAAAAGCATGTGATTGCCAGGTTGATGGGGTTCCATGAAAGACAATTAATGAGAAATGGTGCACATCAGGAACTTAAAGCCCTCGATATATTGAGAGCAGAGATTAATAACTCGCTTATGCATGAAGTGCGTTTCATTGTTCTTCAAAAAATAATGAGATGTGATCCATTCGGGTGTATTAAGCGCACGCTTATGCATGCAATGCGTTTTGCTGCTCTCCAAAAAATAATGAGATGTAATCCATGGGAGAAAATTGATAGAATAGCTAGACCTATTTTTGATCGATATTTGGAAATGAAATTTTCGAGAGACCAAGAATTTGAAATATCTTCGATAAAGGTGGCACAAGAAGTGTTCGACATCTGTTACATGAAAGGGGAGTTTGATTATTTTACGATTAAAGAGAAAGAACAGGCTAAAAGTGCGATTGAAGAACGCATAGATAAACTATACTGGAATGTTTTGCAAAATAGAGAATCTACGGTGTTTCAGTGCTTTCTTCAACAACAAATGCCTCTAGCATCGAGAATGGAAATACAAGATGCGGTTCAAAGTCAAGAAACCGCTATACCGAAACTTCCTATTCTGCAAATCCAAGATTTATGCAAAACTACAATTCCTAACCGTTTTAAGCTAAGTTCATTGCCTGATTTGTTAATGATTGTTCAAGATCCATGCACACTTCAGGATCAACGAGAAATCCATGAATTTCAGGAACGATTAGAGCAATTTAAACAACTACCCACAAGTTCACAAACGCTGTTACGCGAAATTCAAACGTACCTTATTTCACGCATTCTCAACCTTCCAAATCAATTTTCTAGGTTTTCCGGTTAAAACATAATCACAGCAGGCTTCATTTCGAGGCCCGCTTTAATTTTAAAGATAAATTTTGGTTGATGGTATGCATTACAGAGCTTATTGACACACCCCAAAATTTAGCTATATTTGGATAATGAACTTCTTTCAAAATTAAATTTTAGGAATGTGTTCTAGTATCTTGGAGGATTCTAGATGAAATTTGAAATTTTAAAGGGGGATGAAGAAAAGTTTTGCCGTTTAACACGCGTTAAGCGAATGATCTTTGACTTTAGGGTACATCAGAGAATACAGAACTTTCTTTCGCTTAAGTCAAAGTTATTCAGTCAGTGAGAGCATGTTTATAAAACGGTGAAGAGGGTAAAAGACACACTGATCTAGTATCCAAATTTTGCTCTTCCATGACGTAAAATCCTTTTAAATAGCGACATAGAATATGAAGTTGTGCTTATAGACCTCTGAGAGTTCAATAAAAAGGCCAAACAAAGATTCCGTCTAAGATATATAACCTTATCGCAGAAATTCACAATTTAGAGTTACCGTGATGAATTTCGAAAGAAGTTCCATATCTCTTAATTTTCTGGATAATTATAGTTTTTTTATTCAAAAAAACATCGAATGCTTGGCATGGGGTGGAGGCATTAAAATCTCCTCCGGGCAAGTATCAGTGTCTTTATAATATGATTAATGATCTCGAGAAAGTTTTGTTTATTCGGGGATGAGCATGATCACGATCGAGGCATTGTGAAATCCCCCTGCAAGTACGTCAGGCTCTAACAAAATTTCTCCATAGGTTTCTACTCCAATCATGGGAGTATCAGGAAAGATGTCTTTGATCATTTCCACAGCTACGGAAAAACGTTCTTTTAAAATCATTCCTCGACAAGCGCAGTCAAAGACAACAATGCCAGCAATCTTTTCATTTTTGGCTAGTTTCAGGGCTTCTTTAGCAGCTTCTAGTGCTGATGTAATTTGATCAGAGGGGCGTGTACTCATGATTTTGATTAAGGAATTTTTTTCAACTTTACAAATAAAGTTTAAAGAACCATCCGGATTACATGAAATCGGAAAGCGGATTTCATAAGAATCGCCCGTAATCATTCCTGCCTTCATTAATAGTTTAGATAAAAATTCTGAGCTATGGTTAATGAGGTGCTTCCAATCCTGCTCTTGAATTTCATCCTGTAAGTATTCTTTCCATACATCTAATGCAATCTTTCCCTCGATTTCATAAAGAACATTGTCTTTAGCTTTCGTCACGCAAAGAGCTGGGGAGATCGGGTGGTGGCCATGCTTTACGCTACAAATAATCGGCTTTTTGGAAGCTATGAGGCATGTACTCACGGCATCGGAAAGGGCTAACCCTGAGCCAAATACACGAGTTTTCTTAAAATGCAGATTATCTCCTGCCGCTCCTCCGAATAATTTGACCTGACCCCCTAACATTCGAGAAGCTGCTTGCACGGCTTCTTCGCCTTTTCCTGTTAATCCATCGACGAACAGCATTACAGATTGCAAAGGAAAGTTGGGAACCGATTTTGGGAAGTTTGCTAGAGCAACATCGATGGCTTCATTTTGTTTGTTTTGCAGCCCAATACCAATGCCGGTATAAAAGTGATGTGTGTCCGATGTGATAAATGCACACGCAATCCCTCCTTTTGATCATATCTCGAATCTTTATTGCCAAGCCTATCCAAGGAAAAACGCTTTTTATGTATCATTTTAAAAAATAAGGCCCCCTAACCCTCACTCGTAAAGGCCCCCTAACCAAAGACGCAAAGCTGTTGTATTTCAGCTATTTGTAATATTATGGATTTCAACGGTAACGGTAACGGAACCGTTATTTAGCAAAAAAGCGAGCTTGCTTTATGCTCGCTCACTTTTTTGCTAGTTTTGATAGGTTCTCAGCAACCGCTCAGGCTTGCCAATAAGCTTAGTCTTTTTCGTGTAAAGTATATTTCCAAAAGACATAATATTTCTGGTAAAGCTAGGCAAATAGGCGTTCTTGTCTCGGAATAGCAAATTGAATTTGCGCTTATCAAAAGCCAGTTGAAAGATTGAAGGAGGCTTACAGTGAATGCCGGTGTGGAGTTTTGTCAAAATTGTATAAGGTATAGATTTGAAAAAAATAGGATCGAAAGGCAGGGTGAACTTGATTTAAAAATCATAAAAACAGCAGTTATAGCAGTCGCCTTAACCACTGGTGTTATTGGCGTTATTGAAACAGAGCCTAGAATTATTAAGGCGTGCAGGATTATTGGGGTTATGTGGGTTGCGAAGCACCAAATAATGGGAACATGACAAAGCTTTTTTGTCAAAAAGCTTGGAAACCTTCATGGGTAGACGAAAAAAAAGTTAGCGAAAAGCTTAAACGAAATTAAAAATTGGCATACCGTAGCTCATTTATCCACCAAGGTAACTAAAAAGTTGAGAACCTAATGGCCTTGCTACACCAAATTTGCCTGCCCGAATTCTAGCTATTTTTTTATGTCTAATTCAATTTCGGCAATATTGCTTATTATCGCGCTTGGACAATGGAAATTACTTTTATAATTACTGTATAAGTAAATAGTAAATCTGTTTTAATGAAATAAAATGATCTTGCATACATGATTAACTCACCTTACGCAAAAAGGGGTCATGATCAAAACTTTCCATGATTGAATTGCCATCTTCCAAGTTCTAAAAATGCCGCTCGATTTGCTTTCATCAATAACATATATTTCATGCCAAAGTGACTTAAAGAAGTTTTAGTTTTAAGAAATTCTAGCTTGCAATAAGCGATGATTGATGCAAAAATGTGGTTCTTCTGGGATCGCATGACCTTAGTCGGTGATTTCGCAAGGCTAGCGTTTTGCTTGATCGATTTATGATATTCTTCTATGCGCCACCGTTTTTGGTAGACTTCGTAGATGCGGTCAGCACTACTTTCTAGGTCATTTGTGACAAGGTATAGAGTTCCTGTGGATCCGTCTTCGTTTTTGAAGATCTTCACAATTAAGGCGACAGGAAAGGACAAGTCTTTTAGGTAGACTATCCTTTTTTCTCCATCCTTGAGAGGTAATGTATTTAGATTTTGGTACTGACCCCTTTTTTTATCTTCTTCAGAAAGGGCAATTAATCGATTAGCTTTAATTCCAAATATAAATTTCTTTTTCATATCATAATGAACAAACTCCATGTTTTGTTTGGCTCCAAACCAAACGTCAGCTAGTATGTATTCAAATTTCACCTTGTTGGTTACAGCTTGAGCAATCATAGATCGAAACATTTGATTTTTACTGATCGAGGATTGTCTTTTTACTTTTCTTGTAGCAATGTCACAAAAAAGCACATCTTTGCAAACAGGCTCATAGGCAATGGGTAAGGCAATATCGCCGTAGCGAGCAAGACACGATAAGAGATTTACTCCCTTCATACATCTGCCTTTGGCATGTGAGTAGTGCCAACAAATGATCTCGTTTTCATCCGTATAGGCCTTTTCTTCAATGGTATCATCAATAATAAGAACCCCTCCTGTATCCTCCTCGATTTTTCGAAGTTCTGGTCTGATATACTCCCACAGTTCTCTAGAGGCCAGTTCTTTGCCGTTCAAAAATCTAGTAATTTTATCGTGACTGACCCGCCCTTCTAAGAGATCGGAAAGACCAACAGCAGTTGCATATTGATTTTGAGCGATCAAGTAATCCGAATAAAGGTCGAGTAATTTGTCCATAACTTTTCTCCAAAGATTGAACAAAAACTTTTACATCGAATTGATATGCTCGATCAACCGATTTTTAGATGTTTTGCGTAAGGTGAGTGATTAATTCCACGGAACATAAAGCATACAATGAATTTCAAACCCTCTGAAACTCACGGATATCCGTGAGTTTTTTTTGCTAGGATAAACCGCTTTAAATGCTATTTACACTTTGTAGCAGTATTCCTGATCGTTTTTAATCAAGCATAATTTGGGAATAGTTGTAGAGTTTTCCTGTCTCTTGACAAGAGCTATTGCTGCTAGGGAAGTTCGGTTAGCAATTAAATTAGTTTGATCCATCACTCCATCTGCTCCCTCTAGATCTGCGCCTATCATTAGGTCATGTTTATGCCCGAATTGTTGAGCTTTGAACGCATAGTCCTCAGCACTGCCAAAGATACTCCCTTTAATGAAAATATCAGGGGACAAACATAAAGACAATTCAGTGATAAATTGGTTAAAATCTGCGCGATTGCCTAATAATTGAGCCCAAGAAAAAGACGTACCATAAGGCAAATGCGCTACGGCATGGCTATCGTCAATGCTTTTCTTATACTCTGTGTCGATTAAAGAGACATGTATAGTCCCAGCGTAATTAGCCTTCTTTAAAGTATCAACAAGCCTTATAAGTAAGCATTGCTCACCGTGGAGCATACCAGTAGCGAACATGGCAATCCTCACATTAAATTGACTTGTGTTGTGGCCGATAATACCCATAACCTGGCCGATTACCAAGTCTTCATATGCTTGTCTTGTGTGAGGAGTAGTTTTTCGATCTAGAAGAACACATTTGCATTCTGCTAAATTTTTTCTCATATTGCCACAATGTCCCGTGTTCATTCCGACTGGACACCCATGCGGATTTTCTGTTAATAAAGTATGGGCTCCGCCTGCAATAATTGTGTTATAAATATCTCTCATCTTAGCGTCTACCTCATAAACACTTCGCGAGCATCTAAAAGAAATATTGAGTGGTCTGTGGAAGGTTCCCTTGTCAGTGCGACGATTAAGGGCAACAAATGAAGCTTTAGCCCTGCTTCTGCCAGTAGGGTCTGTGGAAACAATTGATGTTTTGCTGAGAAAATATTCAGGTTCTGCCATATGGAAAGGTGCATAAGGGGGAGCGGGTGAATAAGGCTGGGGGAAATTTGTCATAGTGACTCCTTTTTTGAATAATGATTAGGTATTTGACTATTTAACTCTAAGGCTGGCTGGCCTCTCCTGGAAAATTTATTGGT
This sequence comes from Parachlamydia sp., assembly GCF_050255895.1. Taxonomy (NCBI): domain Bacteria; kingdom Pseudomonadati; phylum Chlamydiota; class Chlamydiia; order Parachlamydiales; family Parachlamydiaceae; genus Parachlamydia; species Parachlamydia sp. The sequence goes on along the minus strand of NZ_JBFWIR010000074.1, from coordinate 6,512 downwards.
AAGAAAGTGAGGTCGAAAAAGTGCTCCTTTCATACAATGGGCCTGCGCCCTTCGAATATTTCGATGGAACAAAGCAAAAAATTAGAGAAATTAATCAAAAATATAGGTTAAGTCAAGATCTTTTTATTCAAGAGCTCGACCAACACTTTATTGAAGGAAAAGATGTTAAATTGATTTTTGACCCAAATCATCCTGAAGATATTAATATTTGATAATGAGCTCTTCCGATAAAATTTTTTATTTTAATGAAAACAAATGCTATGGAGGCCCTATTTTTGTAGAGGTTCCTACATATTTTTACATACATTCATCTCAATGTAGCATTGGAAGAAAGCCCCAAGATTGATGAAGAATCTCAGCTCCTTTTTTTGATTGCTCTTCGAAATGTAATAAAAGCCCAGGGTGGTTATAGGCGTCTTGGATAAAAAAGTTCACGTCGGCTGTGAGAGCTACACAGGAAATCCGAGAAATCACGAAAGATTTGGTAAAATTAGGGTATAAATAAAGGAAAATTCTCACTCTCATCAAGAGGTTAAAGTCATCATAGAGTACATTGTTGACGAAAGAGCGTACATAAAAATGCTAGAAGCAAAAGTTCATTTGAATCTCAGTGAATTCATCCTGTTTTACCTAAGAACCGGTTTTCCATGAAAACCAAATTAAGAAACTCTTAAAACACATGAAGAAGCATTGAGAGGAGAAGGGGATTGATTACGAAAATCTGGATGGCTTCTGAAAACAGATGTGAGTAAAACCAATTGTTTTCAATTAAGTATGTCTTAAATTTAAGAAAGATGACCATAAGTGAGTTTATCATACCTTACGTTAGACAGAATATCCACAACGAAAAGCCAAATGTTGAGACTCAAGCGGCCATGCGTGATGTTGATGAGAGAAAGAATCTGACTTGCTGCAACTCAATCGAAGAATTTTGGAAAGCTGTGGGGGATCGATCCTAAATTGAATTGATAAATGTTATCAAAAAGACCTGAAAAAGTTTTTTCAGCTATCTCGGCCAAGTTCCAAACTAAAAACAGTAGGGTTATGCAAGAGGTTCAGTCATTTTTGGTTAAAATCCAAAGCAAAATATCCTTTTTTTAGGAGATCTTGAAAATTTTTCCCATTAAGAATTCTGAAAAACAATACAACCGTACATCCAGATAGACAGGAATCCATAAAGCTGGATCTCTGGAAAGTTGTGTGGTTGGCCAAACATGCATTGATTCTTTTTTCGATCCGGTATTTTAAAAGGAAATTAAAAATAGCAGGAATTGATAATGTTTTACCCATAAACCTCACATCAATAGCTACTTATAGAAACATAATAATCATTATCAGACGCTATGGTTATAATACATAGTCCTTCCTCTTAATAATTCAAAAAAACAATAAAATTGCCTAATAACATTTGTTATGTGACATGCAAATGATCAATTCCCAGGCTAATCCATATCAGTTTTAGACATTCTTTATTTTGCGAGTGTCGTATAATTTGTCGTAAAAATGTCGCATAAAGACTAGTCACCGATATTTATTCTGTAACGCGTTGTCTTTCTCATGCCGCTTTGCGTGATCAATCCCTTGCTTGTTAGATCAGAGAGGTCTCTTTGTAAAGAGCGTCTATTAATTCCTGGACACAATAGCTCATAGTCATTGATTGAAAATTCTCTACCTCTTTCAAACAAATATTCTAATGCCTGTTTTTGTCTCTGGGATAATTTGTGTTCTATTGCTAAAACGTCTAGTTGGATGGCTTGAGATCCTTTTAACTGGATTTCGCGCATTTGTGTTTCCAAGGCTTTACAAAAATATTCTAACCAACAAGTCATATCCATATTGTTGTTTCTGACAGACTGAATGGCGTTGTAATAATCTTGTCTATTCCTGTCATAATATTCACTGATGGTGAATAATTTTTTAAAATCATAACCAGATCTGTATAAGCACAGTGTAGACAAGAGCCGAGCTGTTCTTCCATTCCCATCTAAAAATGGGTGAATATGAACGAGTTGAAATTGTGCAATTCCAGATAAAAGTACAGCTGGGATCGTTTGTTCATTTTGGATCCACTCCACTAATTCAGCCATGAGGATAGGGACCTCATAAGCTGATGGGGGAGTATAGATAATCTCTTTTGTTTTAGAATTCGCAACATAGTTCTGAATGATCCTATATTGTCCTGGTTGAGCACTGTTTCCTCTCACATTCTCGACAAGGCGATGATGAATTTCTCTAATTAAACCTTCTGTAATGATTCCTTGAGAAGACACGTAATCAGCGACGAAATCAAATGCCTTCTTATAATTTAGAAGCTCTTGAACGTCCTCAGCATCAACATTAGAAATTTTTTCACCTGCAATCAGTTTTTCCGATTGATCTAACCTTAAGTGGGTTCCTTCAATATGAGTGGTATGATGAGCCTCAAGAACGAGTGCTCGTGCCTGCATTTTAGCTACCCAATCTTTTGAAAGACTGGCAGCCTCTAAAAAACCTCGAGTTCTTTCAATAGAGGCAATAGCTGAGGCTATAGGAAGTGAAATAGTAAAAATTGGTTTAAAAGGCATTTTTTACGACATTTTTTCTTTCATTTTGTCGTAAAAGTGCATTCTTTGCAAGGTGTATGCGACATTTTTACGACACTTTAAGCGACATGAATCCTATAAAAATGTCGCAAAAAAGGAAATTCAGTCTAAGCAGATGTTGACACAATGCTGCATAATCCTAGCATGTTTTTCTGATTACCCTCCGAAACGTAGCGTGTAGAAGTGCAGAGTGGCATAGATGCCTTGGCTAAAAAACATGTCGATTTGTTTCATAATGACGTATTCTTGAACACCAGCTAAAGCCGCAGTTGTCACAAAGCCAGATCTAAGGCTATGCCCAGAATACTTTTCTGACTGATATTTAATATGTAAATTACGTTTGATGATCTTTGCAACAGCTTCTGGCGATAATTGATTTTTTTGAACTGATCCATGTCGATTAACATATCTAAAAATACTTCCAGAGCTTATATCTGAGAGACTAAGCCAATCTTTTAAAGCCCTAACAGGGCATGTATCTGGATGGGATCCATACGGAATTGCCACATCCATCCCCTTCCCCTCTTGGTCGGTCTTAGACCGTTTTATCTTAATGACAAATCCATCCCTTACTAATTTTAAATCTTCAAAGCAAATACTTACCAATTCAGATCTTCTAAGTGCTCCAGCAAAACCGATCAAAATCAAAGCCCTGTCACGAAGGTTGATTAACTTGTTTTCTTGACTTAAAGCATTAACCATACCTCTAAGGTCTTCCATCAGGATTGGTTCTTTCCTGCCTGGAGATATTCCTAGCGTGTTCTTAATCCCTTTCCAAGTCTCTTGAATAGCAGCATGTTTGCGAGCAAATGGCATCCCCACCATCTGATGCGCTTGGCTGATAGAGCTTAATCTTCTAGATAAGCTTGCCGTTTTTAAAGGTTTTTGCAATTTCTCCTTGGGATCTATGTAAGAATTAGCTGAGCCACCAATTAAAACATAGTGATTTGCAAAAGATAAAAAATTCTTCTTAAAATGTTCCAATCCATTAATCATTTAATTTTCTCCATCATTTCTTCTAATGCACCTTCGACTCTCTCATCTTTACTTTCCTGTAAACTAAGATAAAGTGAGAAGGGATCGACAATACCATCTTTTGCAAATAGTTCAGGATCATAATTCCAAACTTCCAATTCAATCATAGCCCCTTCCGAGAGTCTGTCAATTTTTCTGTGTAAATCGGATCAGTCATTTGTTAGACATAACCTGTCTGCATAAGCCAGCGCTAGATGCGAAATGACTGTTTTCCATTCCCGAATAGGCATGGTCCATTTTTTTGAAACGTCCCGCGCTGCTAAAAAAAGCATTTTAAATAAAGCTTCGTCTGTATGTCGTGACCACATGTTAAAAAAATAATATATAAATTTAAAATACCATGTATTCTTCTCTGCAGAACCTTCTTGTTTCTATTTCCAGCCGTCGGTTGTTTTGCTTGCTAATATTAGAGGTGGCATTTTTGCCCTCTTGAATTAAATTCTCAAATATTTTAATGTCCGATAAGAGTAGATTATCGGACATTAGAACAAGCCCGCATGAAAATTAGCAAAGATGAAAGGCATTTGCTAATAATGAGAGACTATATGGACAATCCACAAAACGAGACAAATTTTAATGGTATGGCGATTATTCCCAAGGCAGGAGAGCTAAGTACTCTTGCTCAGCTTTCCCATTTGGCAAAGGAATTTGCTAAAAACGCCAGGGCTAAGAATACGGAAAAAAGCTATGCATCGGATTGGAGAGATTTCGATTCCTGGTGCAAATCGAAGGGCCTGAATTCACTGCCAGCGGCTCCCTATTCTGTGGCATGCTATCTTTCTGATAGGGCTACAAATGCATTTATAGATCCGAAAGGGAAACTGCAAAACCCATTAAAAACGGCAAGCTTATCTAGAAGATTAAGCTCTATCAGCCAAGCGCATCGGATGGTGGGGATGCCATTTGATCGAAAACATCCGGCTATACAGGAAACTTGGAAAGGGATTAAAAACACGTTAGGTATATCTCAAGGCAGGAAAGAACCCATCCTTATCGAAGATCTTAGAGGTATGATTAATGCTTTAAATGAAGAAAACAAGTTAATCAACCTTCGCGACAAGGCTTTGCTATTAATTGGTTTTGCAGGAGCTTTTCGCAGATCAGAATTAGTAAACATTGATTTTGAAGATTTAAAATTAGTGAGGGATGGATTTGTCATTAAGATAAAACGGTCTAAGACCGACCAAGAGGAGAAGGGGATGGATGTGGCAATTCCGTATGGATCCCATCCAGATACATGCCCTGTCAGGGCTTTAAAAGATTGGTTTAGTCTCTCAGGTATTACCTCTGGATATATATTTAGATCTATTAACCGGCATGGAAACATTAGCCAAACTGGCCTGTCAGCTCGTTCTGTTGCTAGAATCATTAAAAGGAATCATTTTTTAAAGCAAAATGCGATAAAATACTCTGGGCATAGTCTTCGCTCTGGTTTTGTTACCACAGCTGCTATAGCAGGGGTTCAAGAATATGCTATTATGAAGCAAACTGGACATAAGAGAAGCGATACTTTGAAAAAATATATTCGTTCCAGGGAATTATGGAAGGATAATCCAGCCTCAAAAATAGGGTTATAGGGATTTTTATCTTTTTGATTATGAGGAAGTTATAGGGCCTTTTGATTTACCTCCAGAGCCAGCCGATAATGATTTTTGGGATCGTTCAGACAGTCCCAACTTTGGTATATTAGTAGAATCCTCTAAAATCTTTAGCCCTCTTTACGGGCATTTAACCGCTAAGATTTTCCACTCACAAAATAAAAAAATCAAATACCTATTTTTAGAGAATGCTTCAGATCACGTATTTTTAGCCGCTGCTGAAATAGTTGGAGCCCCTATTAATAGCAGAGGGATTCCTGAAAAGTGGATAGATACAGGATCCTTATCCCTTCCCTTGCTAGAGTATCCGCATCAATTTTCTAGGAAATTCTACAGTGGAGATATGATCGAAAGTTGTGTATGAGATGAAAAAAAGAGAGCGCATCCTTAAAATGTTTTTTACGACAAAAACTAAATGGGAGTGCGCTCATGAAAGATTTTCGCTTTTCTTCAGAAAAAATGCCATCAACAAATGAACAAAATAATCCTCTCGAAGAAATTCTTCGTAAAGGGGCTCAAAAATTGTTACAGCAAGCTATTGAATTTGAACTACAAGAATATCTGGAACTTTACAAACAATCGAAAGAATCTACCCATCAATCTCCTGCAGTAAGAAATGGTTACTTACCAGAAAAAAACATTCAAACCGGTCTTGGCCCAATTGCAATTCGCCAGCCTAGAATAAGACATAGAGACAATGGCAAGTTCACAAGTGCGATTTTGCCACCTTATTTGAGAAGGACACAAAGTATAGATGCGGTTATTCCTGCTTTGTATCTTAAAGGAATATCCACCCTGGATTTTCCGAAAGCTCTAGAGGCAATTTTGGGAGAAAATGCTAAAGGACTATCACCCACAAATATCGTCAGATTGAAAGATTCATGGACAACAGAATATCAAAATTGGCTCAAAAGTGATTTATCCGCAAAAAAGTATGTTTATATCTGGGCGGATGGGATTTATTTTAACATTCGTTTAGAAGAAGATCGACCCTGTGTTCTGGTTCTGATAGGTGCTTTAGAGAATGGAAATAAAGAACTTATCATGATCCATGATGGGCACCGAGAAAGCAAACTGTCTTGGAAAGAAGTTTTGCAAAATTTAAACCATCGAGGTCTCAAAGAAGGACCAAAGCTTGCGATTGGAGATAGAGCACTTGGCTTTTGGGCAGCTTTAAATGAAGAGTTTCCAGCAACAAAGCAGCAAAGGTGTTGGGTGCATAAAACGGCTAATATTTTAGATAAAATGCCAAAAAGTGTTCAAAAGTATGCCAAAGAAATCATTCACGAAATTTATA
>NZ_JBFWIR010000073.1:0-15478 GCF_050255895.1 Parachlamydia sp. | reverse complement strand
ATTTCATCACTCCCCATGCCCGAAAACACAGTATGTGTTTTAGTTGAAGCAAGCTTAGCAAGTCGCCACGTTGCCACAATATTGGGATCTGCTAATGGCTCATCGAGATACCATATAATTTTGACTAAATCAGACAACAGATCGGATGGAGGAATTTGTTCAGTATAGTGAAGCAAATGAAACTGCTGTGCAGTTTCTTTTGCAGCTTTGACGTCTTCTTCGTTTTCTTTTTCAAAACCAACCGTAAAAGCTGCAAAGGGGCGTTCCTCAAGAACTTTACGCATATAATAAGCAATGCTTGCAGACCCCAAACCCCCTGAAAGAAAGCATCCGACCGGTTTATTTTCAGGCATTCTAGCCTCGACACTTCGGTAAATCAGAGCATCGAGTTGACTAAGTAATGTGCGCTTAGAGTCATTTGAAGACTTTTTAAAATAGGAACTATAAGACCAATAGGACTCAATAAATTTGCTGCCATCAAAGTTTAATTGCAGATAATGACCAGGCAGAAGTTTGCAGATGTTTTGAATGGGGCTCATATCTTGCGGAACATAGCCAAAAGTCAGATAAGCAGCAAATGCATCTATAGCAGGGGTTTGTGCGACAACTCCCGTTGCTAAAATTGCTTTTAATTCGCTTGCAAAAATAAAATAATGAGATTGGTGATACCAATAAAGGGGTTTTTTTCCAATTCGATCCCGTGCGATAATCATCCTTTCTTTTTCTTGATCAAGGATAGCGAGTGCAAAGTCACCATCGAGATATTTTAAGAAGGAGGGCCCCCAACAGATATAGGCGGCCAATATTAATTCTCGCACATTTAATTTTAGAGGAGCTTGAATCGTTTTTGTGAGTTCTTTATGCAAATCTTTTAAATTGTAAAGATTTCCATCGAAAGCAAGTACAATATTTTTTTTAGGAAGTATAAAAAGTTTTGTTCCAACGCATCCCAACTCAATGTTTCGAAAAGTATACGAATCGCTAACATTTCCTCCGCGCATTTTCAGAGCATTTAAGAGGGGAACGCTTAAATTGTTCATCTGAAAAATGTCTGGATATACAATCCCCGCGATTCCTTCCATGTTCATTCCAAAGTGTATATAATGAATATCAAATACTGTTATAATAAGGTTAAATTATTTTGTCTTGCAGAAAGCACTATTTTGGCAAATCTTCTCTGGCTTTTTTGTCACTATTGAGCTTTTAGTCAGCTTCATTTTTTAGTAGTGTATTTTTGAACGAATATTTCCGCTCATTTTTATTTCTTTTTTTAGTATAATTCCACTGACACAATTTTAATAACTTTTGGCATTCAGGATTATCTATGTTAGAACCCGTTGGCAATGAATCTTTTGACGAACGAGAAAAAAAAGTTTTAAATTTTTGGGAGAAGGACAATATTTTTATTCGTTCTATTCAAGAGAGAAAAGAAGCTCCCTTATTTTCATTTTACGATGGCCCTCCTTTTGCAACGGGACTCCCGCACTATGGACACCTTCTCGCAGGAACAATTAAAGACGTCGTTCCCCGCTATAAAACTATGAAAGGCTTTTGCGTTCCACGCCGTTTTGGTTGGGATTGTCACGGACTGCCCATTGAGAATGAGATTGAGAAAAGCCAAGGCCTCTCTGGAGCTGCATCGATCGAAGCTTTTGGAATCGCCAATTTTAATGAAGAATGTCGCAAGATTGTGTTGCGTTATACGGAAGAATGGAAAAAAACGGTTACGCGTATGGGGCGATGGGTAGATTTCTCGAATACTTACCGGACCATGGATGTGTCATTTATGGAATCTGTGTGGTGGGTATTCAAAAAACTTTATGAAAAAGGCCTAGTTTATGAGGGCTTTAAAGTGATGCCTTTCTCAGCAAAGCTAGGCACTCCTTTGTCTAATTTTGAAGCGGGTGAAAATTATAAAGATGTTGATGATCCTTCGTTAACGGTGGCTTTTCCTTTAGAAAATGATCCCAATACCTCCTTATTGATCTGGACGACGACTCCCTGGACGCTGGTTTCCAACTTGGCTATTTTAGTTGGTCCTGAGATTGATTATGTCAAAATTCAAGAACACGCATCAGGCAAATATTACATTTTGGCTCAGCCAAATCTTCCTCTCAATTTTAAAGACGAAGCTAGCTATTCCATTGTGCAACACATGAAAGGGAAAGAGTTGGTTGGTCTCCGCTATGTGCCGGCCTTTTCCTATTTTGCTGATCGGGCTCAGGATGGTGCTTTCCGTGTGATTGAGGAAGGTAGTGTTTCGACTGATGAGGGAACAGGGCTTGTGCATTGTGCTCCAGCTTTTGGCGAAGTGGACTTTTATGCTGCTCAAAGAGCGGGAATTGAACTTGTTTGCCCTGTGAATACCAATGGATTATTTACATCTGAAATCCCCGAATATGAAGGACTTTTTGTTAAGGATGCGGACAAAGATATTATCAGACGTTTAAAAGGGGAAGGAAAAATTTTCCATCATGGGACTCTACATCACCGTTACCCTTTCTGCTGGCGCTCCGATACTCCCTTGATCTATCGTGCGATGAGCACTTGGTTTGTGGCTGTAGAAAAAATTAAAGATGGTCTTTTAGCTTCAAACCGTGAAATTCATTGGACACCTGATCACATTAAGCATGGACGTTTCGGAAAGTGGCTAGAAGGGGCTCGCGATTGGGCCATAAGTCGAAATCGTTACTGGGGAACTCCTATCCCAAGTTGGAGAGCAGAAGATGGAGAGTTGATCGTCATCGGTAGCATAGCAGAATTAGAAGAAGCTATCGGTCAAAAAGTAGAAGATCTGCATCGCCATTTTATTGACGATCTTGTCATTGAACGAAATGGAAAAGTTTTTAAACGCGTGACAGAAGTTTTTGACTGCTGGTTTGAATCAGGATCGATGCCCTACGCCCAAAATCATTATCCGTTTGAAAATCGGGAACTTTTTGAAAATAACTTTCCTGCTGACTTTATTGCAGAAGGTCTTGATCAAACAAGAGGATGGTTTTATACCCTTACGATCTTGTCTACAGCCTTATTTGATCAACCTGCTTTTAAAAATGTGATTGTAAACGGAATTATTCTGGCCGAAGATGGAGCGAAGATGTCGAAAAGACTTCGCAATTATCCAGATCCGACAACGGTTGTAGAAAAATATGGAGCGGATGCTGTTCGCCTGTACATGATGCATAGCCCAGCCGTACGTGCAGATGATCTGTGCTTTTCTGAAAAAGGGGTGGAGCTTGTCCTGCGACAAATCCTCATTCCCATGTGGAATGCCTACAGCTTTTTTGTAACTTATGCCCGTATTTACAATTGGACGCCTTCTGCTAATGAAGATTTAAAGCCCGGAGCGGTCATTGATCAATGGTTATTGTCACTCCTCAATAAATTGGTCCATCAAGTGGAAGAGGGAATGGATGCCTATGATTTGAGTGCGGCTGTTGAACCATTCGTAACTTTTGTGGATCAATTGACCAATTGGTATATTCGTCGTTCGAGAAGACGCTTTTGGCAAGAAGAAGCTAATGAAGATCGGCACCAAGCGTTTTCCACGCTTTATCAGACTCTATTGACGCTAACAAAAATCGCAGCTCCTTTTATTCCGTTTCTGACAGAGAGCATGTATAACAATTTGCGTCGTGAAGAAATGCCTGCGTCTGTCCATTTGTGCGATTATCCCGTTTATCAAAAAGAACTGCGTAATCAAGAATTGGAAGCTGCAATGGAAGCTGTGCAAACGGTGGTCAGTTTAGGACATGGCTTACGTAAAGAGCATAAATTAAAAGTACGTCAACCATTGGCTGCTGTACACATTGCTTCTCCAGATCCGCATGTTTTGCACTTCTTAGAAGATCAACAACATTTGATTGCAGAAGAGCTCAATGTCAAAAATGTTGAATTCAGCCTGAATGAAACCGAGTGGGTAAGTCTTAAGGCAAAGCCAAACTTTAGGGTTCTTGGGAAAAAGGTGGGCAAGCTAATGAAGGCTGCTCAGCAGGAGATTGATGAATTAACACAGGCTCAACTGGGAGATCTTTTGGAAGGAAAAAGCTTACCTATTACTTTGGATGGAGAAACCATTTTCTTAACAGGTGAGGATGTTCAAGTTGAGCGTTCTGTCCATGAAGGGATGATCGCCGCAAATGCGGGCACTATCACCATTGCTTTAGATACTGTGTTAACGGAACCTTTACTCATTGAAGGATTAGCACGCGAAGTGATCAATAAAGTGAACACCATGCGTCGCGAAGGGGGCTTTGCTGTAACTGATCGTATCTGTATCCAATTAGAAACAACGGATAGAGTCAAAGCATGCTTTATTAAACATGGAGATTACATTCGGAGCGAAGTCTTGGCTGTTCAAGTAGATTTTCTTGATCAAGTGGATGGGCAGGAGTGGGATCTTAATGGGGAAAAAGCAAAGATCTATCTCATGAAGATGGATCAAAAGTAAAGATAAAAGGCCTCCAAGCATTTTTGGAGGCCTTGATAAAACTTACGAATTTAATTCCTTAGCTGCTTCTAACGCACCAGCTGCGGTGATACGTTGAGCTGGATCTATCTCCAACATTTTTGAGATCAGATTTTCACGCGGGTCATTAGGATTGAGGCCTGGGATGTGTGTGAGATTGAAGGCATTGTCCAAGCACTCTTTGAGATTTTTAGAAGCTAAGAAATAAGGAGGCCAAGTTTCTTTAAATAAGCGGTAACAGACTAAACCAGCTGCCCACATGTCCATTTTAGTTAAATCTACTTGGCTAAAAAACTCTTCTTTCCCCATTTCTTTTATTCGACCTACTTCAGGGGCAGTATATCGAGGGCTTCCTCTCCATGCATATTTAGGCTTCCAATCCTTTTTGCAAGCAAAGCCAAAATCTGCGATTTTTATCACAATTTCATCACCCTCAACTTTAAAAAGAATATTGTCTTCTTTAATATCACGATGGGCGTATCCAGCTTCATGCAGTTTGCTCAAAATGCCCAGAATTTGCTGCATAACCGAATCTTTTACATTTTCAGGTAATTCATAAGTGAATAGCTTTGTTAAAGGGGCATCACATTTTTCAGCCCCAATGACAAAATGATTGGATCCTTTGAGAAGAAAGCGTGTTTTTACAATAGATTGATTAAGAATAGGATTAAATTTTCTAGATATTTTATATTCTTTTTGAATTTTTTTTAAGCATGCTTCTTCTTCTTCGGGCTGAAAATTAATAAAAGCTAAAGCCACGAAAGTATTTTTCTGGCAATCATAATAACTTTTTACGGTTTTGGCAGTGCCATCTCCTAGCTTAACATTTAAATCAAGATAGTAATAGATATTATCGTTTTTTAGTCTTGTTACAAATTTGAAAGGGTTTATGTTTTTAACTTCAAAATAATCAATGCCTTTTTCTTTTAAAGCTTCGGCATACATGTTTCTATATTTTTCAAGATTAGCAAAACATCTGATAATTTTTTCATTATTTATTTTTAAAGGTTTTAAATCTATTAAGATTTTATCTATGGAGATCTTTGATTTAGATTCTAAATCTTGATGATTAGTAGTAGTTAAACTTAGTGACGATAAACTTAATTGTGACGAGTAATTCATGACCATGCTTTTTGTTATGTGTTTTTGCAAAAATTATACCACAACTACTCTTAATTTGGAATTAATAAATTGTTTAATTAAATAACTGATTAGTATAAAACTTTTCAAGTGCTTATTTTGCTGAAATGCATTTTCCTGGATTAACTTGTAATATTTTTGCAATTAAATCGTTCTCAGCTTTATATGGATCTAATTCTGTTACTTCTCGAACAGTGGATAAAGCATTAAAAAAATATTCAATCGTTATTGAATTTAAAATAAAATGCTAGAAATTACACAAATATAATTGATAAGATAATAATCCTACAGCCCAGATCTCATTTTTCATAAGATCTGAAATTTTCGATTTAATATGGGGAATATAAGATCATTTTATTCATATTTTACTTATTTCATGTGATATATATTGAGGGGTTCCTTTGTAACCATATTTAAATTTCCAATCCTTTTTGCAAGTCATTTCGAAATCAGAAAGTTTTAAAATTTAACGATCTTTTTCATCTTTTTTCCATAAAATGTTGTGTTCTTTAATATCTCGGTGCACATAATAACCTTTAGCATACAGATGCTTTAAGGCTTTTAGCAATTGATAAATAAGGTTATTTTTTTGAGTTTTAGATAAATTTATTTAATGATTTTCAAGATCATAACTTATGGCCACCTAAATAGCCCACCGACCTATTTCAAAAAAACAAAACATGCCGGTATTCCTTTTTTCATGCGCAGAGCATTCTCTAAAAGAGATCTATTCAATAAAAGGTGTCTATGATAATTTGCGGTCGTTAAGATTCATGTTGAAGAGTGAACTCTAAAGCGTACTTAGAGAGTATTTTAGGCGAATTTTTTTGTTAACCTGGAAAGGTTCTCTTGCCTAGAGAATCGTTTTAAGATCTTGAAATCGAATATTTAAATAAACAAACGTCTGCTTATCAATTGCTAAAGGAAAATATATGGAAGCACCATCATCCTCTTACGCTACGACATCGAATTTCAGCGTGAATCCTTCGCTCATTGAATCTGTCATAATAGAACCTCCTCAAGATGATTCTCACTTAGTAGAATTGGAGATTTGGGGCAAAGGATGTATAAAAAAAGAAATGAGATGTGATGAGCTTAGCTCCATTCTGAACATTATACCTCATGAAAAAATCAAATTTCTTCGTGAATCTTCCATCTGTCGTACATGTTTTTGTTGGGATTTTACATTGGTAAGTAATGATCATCCCGCCAGACAAATTTCAACCATTTTTTCTCGTGAGAGGGATTCTAGAAATTGCAGTGAAACATTCAAAGAGTGTTTGGCCCTTATTAAGAGCAAACTCTCCCAACTTGAATGTGTGCCTAAATGTTTTATTGTGATTCCGAGTATTGTTAATGATCGTTTTGAAGAGATGTACCGCTATTTTGAAGAAGCGGGAATAGATATGATTAAAAAAGAGCCCAATCAGCGTGAATTTCTTTTTAATTATGAAAATGTAAGTAAACATGATGTTTTTTGCCGTATAGAGATCGAGGAGAAGGGGGAATGGACAAACGAATTTTTATTTCAATTTTTAAAAATTGAAAACAAAAGAATTGTCACATTTGCTTTTTTTGAACCCAAAAAGGCACCCCATAAAGATAATTGCGACAATTGGTCTGTTAATTTATTCAATTCTTTGGAACCAAAACAATTTTATTTAAATATTCTGAAGGGGATTTGTGTTGCTGTGGGTTTGCACATTCTCCCTGGTCATTTTATGATGGATTTGGAAAAAAAATGGGAAGAAAGAATAGGAAAACTTATTGAGAGAATAGAGAAACCACCTATTGTTAGAATCCTTTCAAAAAAATGGCCAAACGTATCGACTCTTAACCTTTCAGCATTAGATAGACCAAGGGAATTTGTGGAAGGGGAAGTTCAGGCTATTTCTTCTCATTCAGATGAAGCTGAAAATGAAATGGCCCGTTCATGGATGTGTGAAAGAAAAACACCACGAGCTGATCCTTTGCCACATTCTGTAGCATTTGAACAAATGCTGGTATACCTTAATAGTCAAAAAAACGATCGATCTGACATATTCGTAAACGTTGTCGACCCAAGAGGAGGAGACTTTGATCTGGATAGTGAAGCCTACGGCATTGTAGGTGAATTAAGAATGGCTGGTTGTTTGCACAACACACAAAAAGAAAAACCGAGTACAGCTACAATTGTTGTTTATACAAAAACTTATCATGAAAAAAGAGCACACCTTAAAGAAATTAGGTGTCATCAAGACTTATTAGATGATGCAAAAAAAACAACCGTTTTTCTTCTTGAAAAGTGTATCGTTTTGCCTTCAGAAATAAAGGAATTGAAAGATAGAGGTGCGCGTATTCTTGATTTAAGTGATGCAGGATCGCCGAGGCTTTATTGGGATAAGCTTAAGCTATTTGCTAAAATTATGGGCGTGCATAAAACTAAAGTAAATCTGGATAGCGGGGAACAGAGTTTTATGCGTCATTTAAAAAGTGAATATAAGCGATTTATTGGAAGTGACCGCCTTCCTACTCCTGCACAAAAAGCCTACAAAGAATGCCTGTCTTTGATTAAAGATGAAGTGTTTGAATATCAAAAAAAATGCTTCGTTTTAGACTCATGTGGCGAAACTGTAGATGTAGAAGCATCTGCTCTTCACAAAGATCTTAAATCAGCAGGTATTTTGCCTCTTCGTCATAAGGCGAATCCACAATTATGTCTTCAAACCAGTAAATTATTGACTTTAGCCATTACAACAGAGGCCGATGCCATTATAGTTGTACTTTCAAAATTATATTTCGAAGCGCGTGAAATTAACCGTGAACTCAGAATCGCAGAGGATATAATTTCCTCAGAATTTCAAAAAAATCTAGAGAAAGTAACGGTTTTTAAAAAGGAAAAATTAGAAGAACCAATTCCCATTTTTAAAGGGTACTATTCCATTATAGAGAAAACTAAAAAAGATCCCCAATTGTATTGGGAAAAGCTAGAAAGAATCGTGCATATTGCCGGAATTAGCCAAAAAGAAATCACTAGAAATGGGGTATGCATAAAATTTATCGATTTTTTAAAGAAAGAATGGGAGAGAAAGCTTAATCCTTCCATCCCTCAAAAAGAGATATATGTTTCCCATGAGGTGGAGAACGAAGCGTGTATAGCACCTACTTTTAAGCAGGAAGATATGACATGCCCAATTACACATGATTATATGACAGATCCTGTTACGGCTAGCGATGGATGCACTTATGAGCGTGAAGCTATCGAGAAATGGTATAAGCTAGATGGGTCGTCACCTATAACCCGAAAAAAATTAACGGGTGTTTTCGTTCCACATGAATCTCTTAGAGCATCGATTAAAGATCACTTAAGTCAATCTTACTCGGAATAAAAAAATGGCCTAAGTTTTTAAAAAGCTTAGGCCATTTTTTATGCTTGTATATCGTAGGCGTATCCGTCAATATCCATTTTGAAAATATATTCTTTAAGGGCTTGAAGGATAAGGGGAACTAATGGTTCGTTTTGAGTATTTCGATAATTAGTAATCAATTGTCCATTCAAATATAAGGGAAACTGAAGCTTAAAATAACGTTGACCCTGGATAGATTGCTGATCGGAGCTCTCTTGAATGAGCCTATTTGTTTCTGTGAGGATATTTTCGATCGCTATTTTTAAAGAAACTGTCTGTTCTTCCCATGTTTCGACTGTTGTTGTTGCTTCAAAATGCGCTGTTTGGGTTAAGTCTAACCCCAAAGAATCAAGATCAATTTGAATAAGCTCTTTACCTGTTAAATGCCTTTTTTCTCATGAAATTCACGGACTTTTTTGTGATGCTCAATCTCTTGCAAACGATCTTTTTCAATAGCTCGTACCAGCTTTTTGCTGAGCGTTATCCCGTGCTTGTTTGCCTCTTTCACAATATCTTTGATCTGTTCTGCGGGTATGCAGCTTAGCAAGCCATTGCTTTTATTGTAGCTTCCGCAAAATCCATCAACGGCGCTTTCCATATGTTCAAGATCAACAAGAGCGATTCGACTAGGATCTTCAAACCCTTTTTTTTCAGGTACAAGAGGAATGTTTACTGGTTTTACATCATTAAATTCTGTGAGTGCAATAAATTTAGCCAGTTGTTTCCATGTCTCTTTTAACTTTATTGCGTGTGTGCGGTGGAGCTCCTGTTGCTCACTTGTTGTTGGGTTAACATGTAGGTTTTCTTCTGCAATAAATGCATACATACGTGGGGAAGAAAGTGAAGGTTTGACGATAAATTGTTTTGCATGAGGGACGACGAGATGATCTAGTCGATGGGCTAAACAAACCCTTTTGGCTTTAATCATATTCGCAAAACGATTTCTACTTGTCCTTGTTGGATTTACTTTGAAGACAAGATTTGGTACTTCTTTAAGTTTAAAAACTAGATTATTGCCAGTAGATAACCAATCGATGGCATCGTCATCTTTTTTTCCAAGAATTTTTGGTAAGAGCTTTTCGATTTTTGAGACAGTGTCTTGGGATATATCGATATTTTTTTCTAATTTTCTCCTTGGATCAATTATTTTAAAGTGATGTTTTGATCGCAAAACAGCCTTCGTTCCTAGCATAAAAAGAGGTGTAATGACGGTGAAATAGGAAGCGACTTTTCCAATCTTAACAAACAAGGAGACTTTGGATTCACAGAGAATCACTTTTTCTTGTTTGTTTTTTGTTTGACCAATGACATATGCTTTTTTTCCTCCTAAATGAAAGTAGTTATCCGCCTTTTTAAGAAAGGAAGATTTAAATGTATGCGGAGAATTATAAATAATAGGCGTAAAAAAATTAATTTTAGACATAAAACCTTTTGCAATATATGTAATACATTTTACAATGTTTTCTAACTAAAAGTCAATTTATGTCTATAGCAAATAAGCTTGGAATTGAAAAAAATTATTTACAACATAATTCCTTTAAGAATAAGAAGGGCAATACTGAAATAGATAATAATCCCAGAAACGTCAACAAGGGTGGCCACAAAGGGTGCCGAAGAAAGAGCGGGGTCTCCGCCTAAACGTTTGATTAAGAGGGGAAGCATCGAACCCATAATCGTTCCCCATGTGACAACTCCTATTAAAGAAAGGCTTACTGTGAGGGCCAGTAAAAACCAATGTGGACCGTAAATATCAGTAAAAAGTGTCCAAATTCCAATGCGAATAAACCCAATAACTGCTAGAACTGAGCCAAGCAAAAGACCAGAGATGATTTCGCGTCCCATGACTTTCCACCAATCTCTTAGAGTGATCTCACCCAAAGCCAATGCGCGGATAATTAAAGATGAAGCTTGCGATCCTGAATTACCCCCGCTAGAGATGATCAATGGTACGAATAGCGCTAGCGCAACTGCTTTTGCAATGTCTTCTTCAAAAAATGCCATGGCTGATGCCGTAAAAAGTTCTCCTACAAATAATATAACGAGCCAAAAGGCTCTTTTTCTGATGAGCAGCAAAAGGGGGGACTCCATGTATGGATCTTCTAAGGCTTCCACACCTCCAATTTTTTGAATATCTTCCGTATCCTCTTCTTCTGCAACGAAGAGAACGTCATCAATCGTTACAATTCCTTTTAAAATGCCGTGAGAATCAATAACAGGTAAGGCCCCGCGATTGTTTTTTTTAAAGCTATTAACTGCAACTTCTTGGTCGTCAGTGACATTAAGTGCAATAAATGAATTATCCATTAAATCGCTCACCTTATAGGTAGGCGAAACGAACAAAAACTCTTTAATTTTGATGTCATCCAGCAATTTACCTTTTTCATCAACGACATAAATGAGATTGATTGTTTCACTGTCATGTCCATAAGCTCTGATGTAGTCCAAGACTTGTTTTACGGACCATTCTTTTCTGACAGCAAGAAAGTCGGGTGTCATTAAACGCCCTACGCTATTTTCTGGGTAGCCAAGCAATTTCAGTGCAACGCTTTGTTCGGGAGGGGAAAGAAGTCTTAGATATTCATTCAACGATTTGGGGGGGAGTTTCTCTAAAAAGGCCGTGCGATCATCAGGTGCGATCGCATTTAACAGATTTGAAACTTCTGATGCAGAGAGAAGTTTCAAAATTTCTAACTGAGTTGAAGGGTCTAAAAATTCAAAAACTTTTGTGGCAACATCTGAAGGAAGTATCTCAAAGAAGTATTTTTGATCTTTTTCGGATAGGTCGGAGAGGAGATCTGCTAAATCAGCTGGCAGGCAGGTTTTAATCGTTTGCTCAATCTCGGGTTGATTGTGCAAACGAATTAATTCCTTAAGATACTCAATATCAAATGCTTCGTACATCTCTTAGATCCTCTCGAGTCTCTAAGATCAAAATTGAACATCCTTTGCTTTATATCAAGTCTTTTCTTATTTTTTTAGAGCGTATTTTTTCTTGATTTGCTGCAATATCGGCTCTATTTTTTTTCTTTCTGTGCGATGAAGACGATCAATAAAAAGAACACCGTTTAAATGATCATTTTCATGCATGAAATTTGTCGCTTCATATCCAGTCATTGTTTCTTCAAAAACGTTTCCATCTAAATCCATTGCCTGGATTTTAATACTTTCTGGGCGAGCAACGTCTGAAAATAATTTAGGAATGGAAAGGCAACCCTCAGAAAAAACCTGAAACTCTTGACTATATGCTAAAATTTTTGGATTAATAAAAACACGATCCTTGCCGTCGATCCAGGTCCCATCATCTTGAGCAATGGGAACACACGTGACAAAGATGGAAAGTAATTGACCGATTTGATTTGCTGCTAAGCCAATGCCGTTTGTTGCATGCATCGTTTCAATCATATCTGTTGCTAGTTGTCGAATTGAATCATCAATTCTTTCAATTGGAATAGCTTTTTTCCGAAGAATCGGATTTCCGTAATATGCAAGAGAAAGTAACATTGTCTAATAAAAAATTTAAAGTTTAAAAAATGGTACATCTAGTATAACGAATCTTACTTTAAATGCATACTCAAAAAAAATAGATGTTAGGGGGTGGATAGTGGAAAATTTTTCAGAGAAAGATCCTGTATGTGGAATGACCGTTGATCAACAGTATGCCGCAGGTCAGTTGATACATGCAGGAAAAGCTTATCTTTTTTGCAGCAAACTTTGCTTGGAAAAATTTAAGCAAAATCCTGAAAAATATCTTGGGAAGACTCTTAAAAGTACTCAAGCCAAACTTTATACATGTCCTATGCATCCAGAAATTGAGCAAGACCATCCAGGTTCTTGTCCTATTTGTGGAATGGCTCTTGAACCTAAAATGTTTACAGTAGAAGAGGAAAATTCAGAATTACACGATATGCAGATGCGATTTTGGATCTCGCTGCTTTTTACGATTCCTCTATTTCTGATTGCCATGGGGGGAATGTTTTTTTCTTCCTATTTTTCGTCATGGATATTTAGATTCCTGCAATTTGTGCTAAGTTTACCCGTTATTCTGTGGGGTTGTTGGCCATTTTTTGAACGAGGTTGGCAATCCTTTAAAACATGGAATCTCAACATGTTTAGCCTAATTTCATTGGGAATTGGGGCTGCATTTTTGTATAGTGTTATGGCTCTATTCTTTCCTTCTCTTTTCCCTGAAAACTTGCATCATCATGGCGAAACTCCCTTATACTTTGAAACAGCAACCACAATCACTGTTCTTGTTTTGTTAGGTCAAGTTTTTGAATTAAGAGCACGTAGTAAAACAAGCCGGGCGATTCAAACGCTCTTAGGCAAAGCAGCTAAGACGGCTTGGTTGATAAAAGATGGGAATGAAACTGAAATTCCAGTTGATGACGTTCAAAAGGGGGACATTCTCAGGATCAAGCCAGGTGATAAAGTACCGGTAGATGGCGTGATTATTGAGGGAAAAAGTGTTTTTAATGAGGCGATGATGACGGGAGAGCCAATTCCAGTGGAAAAAAGCGGGCACGATGCCTTGCTTGCTGGAACAATAAATCAAACGGGAAGCGTATTGATGCGTGCAGTCAAAATTGTAAAAGAGACTCAGCTTGCAAAAATTGTGCAGATGGTTGCGGAAGCTCAAAGTAGTCGAGCTCCGATTCAAAGCTTGGCAGATCAAATTGCAAGATATTTTGTCCCTCTTGTCATTTTGATCTCTTTTTTAACATTTATATGTTGGTATACATGGGGACCTCAGCCTGCTTTTATTTACGGATTATTGAATGCCGTTGCCGTGCTGATTATTGCCTGCCCCTGTGCACTTGGACTTGCGACTCCCATGTCCATTATGGTTGGAATTGGACGAGGAGCCGAAGAGGGCATCTTAATTAGAAATGCTGCAGCTTTAGAAAAACTTGAAAAGGTGCAAACTATTGTCGTTGATAAAACAGGAACCTTGACTGAAGGCAAACCTTTATTGGATCAGGTTTTTGCTGTAGGTGCCTGGAAGGAAAGAGATTTGCTTTATTTGGTGGCAGGCCTTGAACAAAATAGTGAACATCCTCTTGCTGAAGCCATCGTTCAAGGTGCTAAAAGACGTTCTATTCCAATAGCTAAATCAGACGATTTTGTTTCAGAGACTGGTCGCGGGATAAAAGGAAAAGTGGATGCAAGCGATATTCTGGTGGGGAATCTTCCTTTTTTGAAAGAAAACTCTATCCAAAATTTGCCATTACTTGAAGAACTTGAGCAGAGGACAGAGGGAAATGAAACGTTATTATATGTGGCTGTAGATGGATTAGCCGCGGGTTTGCTTTCTGTGGTCGATCCAATTAAATCCACTACGCAACAAGCCGTTTCAGAATTGCATCGCATGGGGAAGAAAATTGTCATGCTATCAGGAGATCGTCTAAAAACGGCTAAAACGGTGGCTGATCAACTGAACATAGATGTTGTTCGGGCCGAGATTTCACCAGATGAAAAACAAATCTATGTAAAAAACCAGCAAAGCAAAGATAACCATGTAGCCATGGCTGGAGATGGAATTAATGATGCTCCGGCTTTGGCGGCAGCTGATGTGGGAATTGCGATGGGGACTGGCACAGATGTCGCGATGGAAAGCGCAGATGTGACTTTGATTTCAGGCGATCTACTTGGCATTGCAAAATCCATTAGACTGAGCCAAACAATCATGCAAAACATTAAGCAAAATCTATTTTTCGCTTTTATATATAATGCTTTAGGAATTCCTTTAGCTGCAGGAATCTTATACCCATTTACTGGGTGGTTGCTTAATCCCATTGTTGCGGCATTTGCCATGAGTTTAAGTTCTATTTCTGTGATTTTCAATGCTTTAAGATTAAATCACTGGAAATAAAAAAACCTAGTCTATGGTGATTATTGGTGGGGATGTTTTTTCTAATAAGTTAGCTTTTTTAAAAGTTTTATAGGCCAGCGTCATTGTTTCACTTGTTGAAGTAGGCATGTAAGAGGCTAGTTTGGAAAAATCTTTCAATGAAAGAAAGTTTAAATACTTAATGAAAGTGTACTGAAAAATATAGATGTACTCCAAAAACGTTTCTGCTTGAGAATAGGCCAAAAAAACATCGGAGATTTTTTTAAAAAACACGATGTCTTTACTTTTAGCTAGGTGAATAGCCCATTGCTTTAAGGCCTTTTTTCTGTTCGGACATTTGTGAATAAATTCAAAAAACATTTGCGTAGCATCCATATGAGAATAAAATAATTGTTGACGCCATAAGGCTTCAAAATAATAGATATGGGCTTCTGCAAAATTTTTGAGAACCCCAGTCAGTAGCATTTGAGCTGCTGGAAGATCATTAAATTTAAGAGATTCAGATAAAAGAAAAAAATAAAATGCGGGATAAAGGCTTTTTTTAACATTTGCAGAGTGCCATTCCGAAAAATTTTTATGGGCGAATTCTACTAAATAGCAACACATTTCTCCAGGGATATTTGAAAAGGTTCCATT
>NZ_JBFWIR010000072.1:0-15736 GCF_050255895.1 Parachlamydia sp. | reverse complement strand
ATGTCGTCGATTAAGTAAGGATTATGAGTTAATTGCAACAAGCAGTTTATCAATGTTTTATCTTGCTATGACTCGGTTGGTAGTTAGAAGAATAGCCTGTATTATTTAATTCAGAGAAAGTCTCTTATTCGATGATGAAGTTTGTCCTTGTAAATCAATTAACTAGATCCTTCATTCCCCTTTTGATAGAAAATAAAAACAAATTTTCTATAAGTAAATGGGTGCTCTCAAGAAATTTTTAATTGCAGCTGAATGGCATTTTAGGTAATTTTTTTGTAAAAATTTACCTAAAACACCGAGAGTTGTTTTTTATGGATGACACAAGCATAAAGAATTTTTGGGAATGGTTTTCAAACAACGCTGAAGATTATTTTTATTTTGAAAAGAATCAAGATGTCCTTTTCTCAAATCTTCACGCATCGTTGAGCAAAGTGCACCCTGATTTAGTTTTTGAATTTAGCCAAGTTCTAGAGGATGGAACAAAGGAACTTGTCATTTCTGCTGATGGGATCAAAAGCTTATTCCCTATTGTGGTTAATTTAGTTAGCCAAGCCCCTTTTTTTAAAAAATGGACGATTATCGCTTTCCGTCAACCTCGAAACTTTACTCAAATCATCTATCAAAATGTTAAAATAAATCTGTCCGATGCCTTTTTCAAATACGAAAAAATGGATGGGAAAATCCATCTTGAATTATACCTCAGGAATTTTTCCGATTCCGAAGAGTGGCAGACTGCCACATTTATTTTACTCGATCATTTATTAGGTGAATTTTACACAGAAATGACTTTAGGTCACATAGAGATAAAAAGATTAGATGAAAAGAATATGGATGAATTATTGCCTATAAAAGATTTAGTCGAAATCGTTTATGATAATCACCGCAGTCCAACTGCACAGATGTTCCAAAGGCTAAAAAAATACATTCTTCGATTCGCACGATTTCGCCCATACTCATTTCTAAACAATTAAACAAGTTAGCTGTGAAATGAAATTTGTGCAGGTGTGAAATCCATTATATCACCAGATTCTGCTTGTCTTCCCATTCCTTCTGAACTGAAATCTCTATCTGTGGAGATTCAATCAAATAACCACCAGAGGCTTCAAGATTTTCCTGCACAACAATATACCAATCTTCTAAGATTTTTCCTATAACGATAATTTTAATCGTTTCATTGCTCTTACAATGCCCCATCAGGCTCTTGGATGGGTTTGATCGTACACCTTCTTCTTAAGCCCTTTTGAAACTTGTGTGTAGATGGTAGTGGTGGCTAAAGAGATATGCCCTAAAATCATTTGAATCGTTTTTAGATCCATTCCATTTTCTAACCAATGTGTCGCAATGGTGTGCCGAATGGTGTGAGGCGTGACTTTTCCAATTAATCCACTGGCTGTGAGGTATTTATCAAATTTCCGATCCACCGAACGTGTTGTGAGCCGTGTTCCAAGGCGATTTAAGAAAATAGCATTTGAATCTTGCTGCGCAAAATGCCCATCTATTTCTACGCATCTTTCAGGATGGGTTAGATAAGCATTAATCCAATTCGCTGCATTTTTGGTAATCGGAACAATCCGCTCTTTCTTTCCTTTTCCTTTTAGTTTAATCAAAAGATTTTTTGGATCAAATTCTTGTCGATCTAGGGCAACAAGTTCACTCACACGAAGACCAGAGCTATAGAAAAGCTCCATAATGACGCGATCTCTAAACCCTAGAAACGTTTTTGTATCGGGTTGATCAAACAACGTTTGCACTTGATCGTAAGAGAGTGAATTGGGCACCTTTTTTTCTACCCGCGGCGATTCAAGCTCTTCCGTCGGATTAGCTGAAATCCATTTTTGCGCAAGGGTATATTTAAAAAATGTTCGCAAAGAGGAGAGTCTGCGCACGACTGTACGCTTATGGACTTGATTATCGCTCAAATGGGCAAGAAAGCCTCGAATTGTTTTGCGCGTAATGGTGTCTAAAACTAATGCAGCATCATAGGTTTTCAATCTTTCGGAGAAGGGCTCATTATAACGAATCTTGGGGGGGAGCTTTTCATCTTCTTCCTCAGGTAGGAGGTCGTGCTCTAGATACTCTTTTAAGGCATTTAAATCGATAGCGTAATTACGAACAGTATGTTCCGACGCATTTTTAATAATTCGTAAGTATTCCAGAAAGCGATAGGCAGCTTCGATAAACACGTTAAAACCCTCATTGATTGTGATCAAAGATTGATCTTGTAAAAAAAGAGGGCTTTTTGTCTATGAAATTATCGCATTTGCAAAAATTTTAAATGATCGACTGCATGCCTTTTAAACTGGCTAGGAAGCAGATGTGCTGTTTTCTATTCTTTTATGAATGGAAAAACTTTCAAATCTTCCGCTGCATGTGTCTGAGGAAAGATGGTACGTGCTTCGGTTTCCATTTTTCCTACATTGAGATAGCGTGCTGAGAAATGGGTTAAAATGAGTTCTTTCACATTGGCATCTTTGGCTAACTGTGCCGCTTGTTTAGCTGTCATATGGTAGTGACGATAAGCGAGCTCTTGATGCTCTTCTAAATAAGTACTTTCGCAAAGCAACATCTTGGCATTTTTTGCAATTTCCACTGCCTGCGGACATACTCGCGTATCAATCACGATCGCGATGCTATCACCTTTGCGAATATGACTCACATCGTCGAGTGAAACGGGATTCCCATCAATGGTTAAATGTCCATGCTTTTGCAATTCTTTAACCTTAGGTCCCAAAATGCCGTATGCACGTAATTTTTCACTGTCAAATTTGCGGGTATCTGCTTCTGTGATTCTCCATCCGATATTTTCTACCGCATGGTCTAAGAATGTCGCTTCAATTTTGAAAGCTCCATCGTCATGCACCACACCTGCTTCAGAAACAGGATGTTCAATCACATGGATATTTTCGTGATAAATAGTCCCATAACGAAGGCGATCAAAGTATCTTTTGCCGCTTGCAGGATAGTAACAATGGATGGGATGCGTCACTTTATCAAGGTTAAGACGCATGAGAATGGAACCAAGCCCTAAGCAATGGTCTCCATGAAAATGGGAAATAAAAATACGGTTGATCACCGTTGGAGCGACATTAGCAAAGATAAATTGCCTTTGTGTCCCTTCTCCCGGATCAAACAAAAAGCCTTCATTATTCCAGCGAAAAAGATAAGCGCCATGGTTACGATAGCGGGTGGGTTGCTGGCTTGAAGTGCCTAAGATAATAAGGTCTCGAACGCTCATATTTAACTTTAAGAAAATTCGGAAAAAGACTATGTTTTTTCAGGTTAATAAGTTTATTTCTTTGAATAATTATAAAGGAATAAACATAGAATATCTACTTCAAATTTAGCATTCGTAAATTAGGTTAAAATTATGAGCTTTCCAATAACAGCGTTTCCTGCCTTCCTAAGAGATCAGGCCCTCTCACAACCCCACAGCGCTACCGTTAACTCAGAAGCAAAAGACTTAGAGAAACAAATCAAGGAGATTGTAAAACAACAGCAAGAACTTGCAGAAAAACAAGCGACACTCGGAAGGCAGGCGACCCTTCTTTTAGGCCGCATCAATAGAATGATTCGCCCCTCAACAGATCCTAGCTCACCTCTTCTTATTGAAAACGCATTTAAAGAGCCTCCAAAATTAAACTGGAAAACCCATTGTGGAATTTCAATCTTCTTTGCTGCTTGTCTTTTTTCTGTCATTGCAGCAGGTTACGTCCTTATCCATTTCAAACATTCGACGGAGTAATTAATTGCCTTTCCAAGAAAAAAAAGGCATTTTTCCTAATATATAGCCAAGCAAAGCACCGCTTAAGTGAGCGGTGTTGGCAATCCCTGGGGATATAGCTGTATGCTGGATCACTTCAAAAGCAAATGAGATAAGCTGAATCCCTAACATCGTCATAATAAAAAATAAGATAAACCCTAGGGTAGCTCTTTGTACTTGATAACCTTCCCAAGCCGCATGCCGTTGTCTCACCCAAATAAAGGCGATCATGGCACATAAAATGCCTGAAAAACCCAAAAAATTTGAACCGCTCATCAAATATTGAGCTGTGTTGGAAAATACACCTGTCAACAAAATAAACAAAATGTATTTGCCTTTTCCAATGCGTTGCTCCATTTGCTTCCCAATTACGATCAGCCAAATCATATTAAAAAACAGATGGAATAGATCACTGTGGAGAAGCGCGGGTGTAAATACTCTCCAAATTTCCCCTTGCTTGATTTTTTCAAACATCGGTGCTTTGAACTCCCAGGAAGTATCGGGATGCTGAAAATGGAGCACAATTTGATCGTACACCCCTTCCCAATAGGGTGTTTGGGAAAATTCTTGCAAAAGGGCTTTTGCCTCGGGTGGTGCAGTTATCGGATTTTGCAATTTCTCCAAACCAAACTTTTTAACAAACTGATCGAGAAGCTCAAAAGCCCTTGGATAGTCATAGAGCAGTACTTTTTTGATGGGTGACAGCGAAACTGGGTAAGGGATATTTGTTGCAGGAGTCTCGAATTCAGGTGTCGTAAACTGACTGACGAAGAAAATTAAAATGCAGGTTAGTAAAAAATAAAGTGTAACACGCCCCATTGACTGAGAACTCGCGGAAGGATTTCCTTTTTGACGGTGAAAATAGGATGGTGTTTCCTCTTCAGGGGAAAGTAGTTCCTCTACTGGAATGAGCTCCGCGTTTCCCTCACTTTTCTTAAACATCTGATCGTTAGGATTTCGAGAAAATGCGTCTAGCCACCCTTGCACTTTTTCAACATCTTCTTCATTGATAATCCAGATGTCACTTGTCATTAGCCCATAATCGGGGCTTCCCCAATCCTTATTGACATTTTGTTCAAGCTGATATTCAACTCTCTGGTTTGTCAAAAAGAGCGCAAAATCCTGAGCAAGATTAGGGTCATTAAATGTATGAATTAACCGCATGTCTATTCCTTTAGTGAATCGCAGCAACTTTTTGCACAATCTGCGATGTAGACAGTCCTGGTACTAAGTCCACAATATGTATCCGTCCACCGTGCGCTTTAACAATGTCCGCTTCGATGCAGTTTAGTCCATACTCCGAGCCATTTACATGAACATCAGGTTTGATTTTTGAAAGAATACTGCGGGGATCTGTTTCATCAAACCACGTGACAGCATATACAAATTCTAAAGCAGCCATCATCTCTATTCGATACTCGAGTGAGATAATTGGTCGCAAAGGATTTTTATATGCCTGGATCGAACGGTCGGTATTTAACGCGACAATTAAACAATCCCCAACCTGTGAAGCTTCAAATAAAATTTGAAGATGGCCGGCATGCAAAAGATCAAAAGATCCATTCAACGTTGCGATCGTTTTCCCGGCTTGCCGAATACCTGCCACAAAACTCTCTATTTGATCAGGTGGGCAAACTTTTTTTTCGCACGCTTTTTTCCAAGTCTTTTCCATGCAAGCCTCTTATCGCCGTCTTTGGGGAAAAGCGATCTGAAAGACCTCGTCATAGTGCTCAACAAAATAAACCGTCAAACCTTTTTTGATATAATCCGGCAATTCTGCATAATCACGCATATTGTCTTTTGGGAAGATCAACGTTTTTAAACCTGAGCGACGAGATGCCACCAGCTTTTCTTTCACGCCTCCAATTCCCAAAATCCGCCCAGTCAAGGTCAGCTCGCCAGTCATGCCCAAATCATCTAAAACAGGTGTGTTTGTCAAAAGGGATAACAAGGCTGTTACCATGGTAATCCCAGCAGAAGGGCCATCTTTTGGCGTTGCGCCTTCTGGAATATGAATATGCACCTGGGATTTTTCAAAGAAAGTATATTCTGGTGCATACTTATGCACAGAACTATGCAAATAGCTCCAAGCAATTTCGGAAGATTCCTTCATCACCTGACCAGCCTGCCCAGTCAGTTTCATTTCCGTTTTTTCAGAAGCGACCTTAATCGCTTCAATGTAAAGAGTTGCGCCTCCAAGAGCGGTCCAAGCCAAGCCCATGCATACACCAACAGGCGTACGCTCATAAAAACGATCGGAAACAAACACAGGTTTCCCCAGGTATTCCGATAAAGAATCAGCGCTGATACGGTGCATCTTTTCACGCGCTGTCGGTTGCTTAGACGATTTCTTCTTCTTCGTGTTTACCTCTGCTTGCTCTTCTCGCACAATCTTGACAGCCAGCTTTCTCAAAATCTTTTTCAGATTGTTTTCGAGGCTTCTCACGCCTGATTCTCGCGCATAACCATTGATAATAGCACGTAAAGCATCATTTGTAAAAGACACTTGAGATGCTTTTAGACCCATCGCTTTACGGTTGCGTGGAATTAAGTATTTTTTCGCAATCTCAATTTTTTCCTGCATGATATAGCCAGACAATCGCAAGATATCCATCCGATCTTTTAAAGGCTCAGGAATCGTATCTAAAACGTTCGCTGTCACAATAAAAAGAATGTCGGAGAGATTGCAACGCACATCGAGGTAGTGATCCAAAAACTCACAGTTTTGTTCGGGATCGAGCACTTCTAGCAAAGCCGAAGCAGGATCTCCTTGATAGCTGCTCCCCATTTTATCTACTTCATCCAACATAATCACTGGATTTGTGGTCTGGCAAAACTTCAATGCTTGAATGAGCTTACCTGGCATAGCCCCAATGTAGGTTCTACGATGCCCTTTCACTTCTGCCTCATCGCGCATACCCCCGACCGAAAAACGATAGAATTTTCGGTTCAAAGAACGAGCAATACTTTTCCCAATACTTGTTTTACCAACTCCTGGAGGACCTACTAAGCAAATGATACTACCCTTTACCCCACCAGAAAGTTTGCCAACACCAATGAATTCCAAAATACGTTCTTTGATATCTTCTAGACCATAATGGTCTTTAGCTAGAATTTTTTCAGCTTCTTGTAAATCATGTCGCTCTTCGGAATGGATGCCCCAAGGGATAATGGTCAACCAGTCTAAATAACCACGACAAACCGCATACTCTGCAGATTGAGGTTCAAGAGCGCTAAGTTTGTCCATTTCTTCTTTAATGACTTGCAAAACATCTGCAGGAACATTGCGACTTTTAAGGCGTGTTTCAAACTTCTCTCGATCTAAAGACTTATCATCACGCTCAATCCCCAATTCCTTTTTAATGGTTTTGAGTTGTTCACGCAGGAAGAAATCTTTCTGGCTTTTTGAGATGGTCGCTTCAATTTTTTGATTAATATTATTCTGTAAAATGCTTAAATCTAATTCTTTTTTTAACAAGATCAACGCTTTATCAATGCGTCGACCGGGATCGAAAGTCTCTAAAACATCTTGCAGTTCTTCTCTTGAAGCTGTCGTTAAGGCAACTGCAAAGTCCGCCAATTTTCCAGGCTCTGTAAAATCGGAATGCCCCAGAAAAATTTGCAGTTCCTCCTTAAAAAGAGGATTGAGTTTGAGGAGTTCTTTAATTGTGGAAATGATGCTAATGGCATAGGCTTTTAGCTCATTAGTCAAAATAGGACTATCCTCAATATAGGCAACTTTTGCTTTTAGATGAAAAGACTCATCTAATAAAGGCTCTTCGAATTTGATCCTTTTTTCCATATTTAGAATCACCTGAGCACTTCCTTGCTCCATGGGGATAATTCTAAGAATACGTGCCATTACACCAACTTGATACAGTTCATCAAAATTGACTTTATAAATATCGGAATCTTCGGATTTTGTCAGAAAAAGAGCGACACATTTATGATCAGATTTTGCAATTTGCTTTAAAATTTCATAAAATGGACCTGGTTCAATGACAATAGGAGCTGCCATTCCAGGAAAAAATGGGCGGCGTAGTAAGGGAAATACATAGAGATCATTCGGTAAAGCAGATCCTTGCTTGATATCTTTCGGTGCTTTGTCTATGGATTCTAACAAAGCATTTTCAAATTCAACATCTAGCGGGTTATTTTCATTCTCTGGAATCAAATTATGCCTCAAGTTTTTTTATTTTATGTGTCCTTCACAAACTGTCCTAAATGCGTCTTTCGACCCTGGTTGTTAGCTAAGCCACTCAAATTGAGATTAAAACAAGTCAAAAGAGGTGATTTTAATCGTTTTGAACAAATTTTTCAATCCTCAAGGTTAGCTATTCCAGATTCCTCAATTTTTTGATCTCTTTTTTTGAGATCAAATAGTAAATGATGTGTCATGTTTTAATTATACCAAATAAAGATTCTTTGACCGTTAAACATTTTTCCCTATAATCATTGGCCAAAGACTTCCTATAGTTCTTTTTTTCTCGTTTTCGACTTCCATTTCCATGAAAACGAAAATTCGATATGCTAAGATCAATTGAAAAGGACAGCGGCGTATATGACATCTAAACTATCGATCTCAAGTTATTTACATTTAATTCCTTGTGCTAGAACAGAAACTTTCATCAACAAGCATGGCACTCGTTACGAAAAAAAACTTAGCAGCCTCAGCATTGCTTGGGATCATACTCGCTTATTTTTCTACCGCCTAGCAATTTTTGCATTTAAAACCCATAAATGGCCCAATGTTAAGTGGGTATCAGAAGCTGTGATCGGGGATCTAAAAAAAATTTCTAAGGGGTTTAAAAGCGAATTTGAAAACGAACACCCAAAACTACCGGCCTGCTATTCATTAGAAAAGATAGACTCGATCAAAAGAGTTTTTAAACGCTTACAAACCGTCGGAGCTGCCCAAGAAAATCTCAATAAAATCAATAAAGCACTTAGAAAAATTAAAGCAAACGTCAATCATATTAACACACCATTCGAACCATCTCCTCCTCCTTCCCCCACACCATCCCCAACTTTACTGCGTGATGATCAACCCTTACGTTTTCCTATAAAAAAGGGCATAGCTTTAGATGTGTTGACGCCTGGAATTAGGAAAGAATATGGTGAGCGCATTCGTCATGAACTAGAAAAAAACCCTAGAGATAAGCGTTTTTTTCTTGAAGCAGATAAGCGCTTTGATGACAGTTGGCAGCGCGCATTAACTAAAACTCCAGATTTGCACCAGGAATTTCAATCTCAATTCGATCCCTTTTCAGAGATTTGCCTCATTGAAGTAGAGGACCAACCTTTGATCAAAGCCTCTCTTTACCAATTTCAAAATGCCATTCAGGTTGTCAAGAAACACTTCCCTCATCTGACCTCTTTAGCTTATAACAATGTTCAACGCATAAAAGTGGCGCGCCTTATCCAAATTATTTTAATTGGTAAGGATCATCTCCCTGAATCCGAGCTCTGTTTTACATTAAGTGAATTGTATCAAGACAAAGAACAATTTAAAGAAAGTGAAGAACATCATATTCCCCTTCAGTCGACCCTACTCGATTTGCAATTCAAGCGGACTTCTGGAAGTCGACCTGGTAAAGATACATGGCTTCAATTTCGAGAGAACCTCGTTACAGGCATTAAATTATTTACACAAGATTTTCTTGAACGTTCTGAAGGTTTTGTAGTGGAGATCCAACATGAGCCTCTGGCATTGGACGATACCCTATTTGACAAAATTCGAAATCTCTATGAGCAATATTTATATGAGAATCCAGAAGAGACGATCCAAATCATCAAAAATATCGATAAAAACATAACCCTTAGAAATATTTTAAACTTCTTCCCACAAACAGGTCTCTCTGCAAATTTTCTTGATGAGATTTTAGATGAACTCATCACAAAGTACAGGGATTCAGAGGACCAAAAAAGAAATCTCGTCTGTGAACGACTCATCCAATTAAAAGAAAATACCCGTTTTTCTCCTGATATGATGAAGAAAATCGCCGATGCCTCTGGGCATTCTGAAGAGCTTATCGAACCTTTGATGCGGATTAAATTCATCGAACTCATGTTAATTCTCAATCAATCTATTTCTTTTTATCCCTACGAACAAATCAATAACACGTGCCAAAAAGCCTCTCAAGACATTCCCGGTGGTGTAACTTCGCGAGCAAGATCTATCAAATTCTTGTTTGAAAAAAATTTAACAGATTTTGAAACACACATTCGATATCCCGTCAAAATGAATAGCTGTTCTCCAGAAAATGCGTTTGCTAATGATCTTGACTTTGCTGAAATGAGTGCTGTGCTGAAATACGCATCTTCGAACCTTGCTGTGATAGGTTGCTCTTATATGAAATTTGGGTGGATTGCCCCCTTAAGTGCATGGGCAAAATTGGCAGAGCAAATTGAGCCTAATATTCATAAAATGCAACCTCTTTACCTTGAAGAGAAGCATGCGGAGAATCTCGATACTTTGCTCGAAAACCTATCTGTGATCACCGAAATCAAAGAGGGACAAGATATTCAAGAAAATGATGAAAAAAAATTTGAAATGATCAAGTTAACCGGATGGTTTGGTCATAAAAAAGATCCGAATCCTCAAAATTTAGAGGCGCTCAACCTCTTTTTCGACGATCTTTTTGAATCATTTAAAACCTATAAAGATATCTGCAAAAGAGCAGATAACGAGAAAAAAGCCTTTAAGCTTTTTG
This sequence comes from Parachlamydia sp., assembly GCF_050255895.1. Lineage (NCBI taxonomy): Bacteria > Pseudomonadati > Chlamydiota > Chlamydiia > Parachlamydiales > Parachlamydiaceae > Parachlamydia > Parachlamydia sp. The sequence goes on along the minus strand of NZ_JBFWIR010000072.1, from coordinate 5,263 downwards.
AAAAAGTTCTCCCTAAAGGGCTTGAAGGACTTTCTATCCTTCAAAAAACGTATGGCGAGAAAGAAGGACATATAAGACTTAAAGAAATCCATGAACGCGTTCAAAAAGAATATCAAAACCTTATTACCCCCTCAGTAGCCTAATGCATACATTAAAAAAGCAGCCCACTCTGGATTTGACTGAAGGAGATTTTTTTGCGGTTCATCGCCATTTTGTTGAAGAGAGCGAAACACATTATTTACATGCACACGCAGCCTTTTCCAAAAACCATAGCCGCTATTTTGGCCCTCAGCAAGACCATCGACTTCCTTACAAACGCGATGTCGATCGCATTGTGCATTCTAAGGCCTATGCACGCTATGTGGACAAAACTCAAGTTGTCTATCTTGTAAAAAATGATCACATCACCCACCGCAGTCTGCACGTCCAACTTGTTAGCAACTTTGCGCGTGGCATCGCAGAGATTCTGCGTCTTAATCTCGATTTAGTTGAAGCCATTGCCCTGGGTCATGATGTTGGTCACCCCCCTTTTGGACATGAAGGTGAGCGATACCTTTCCACACTTGCACAAGAATATGGGTTACCCGCTTTTGCTCATCCCTGGCAATCTTGTCACTTGTTTACACATATCGAACCCCTCAATCTAGGCTTAAATGTCTATGATGGCTTTCTTTGCCATGATGGTGGAATGCAAGGACATATTCTCAAGCCTAAATTTGGGAAAACCTGGGATGATCACTTTAATGAAAGAGATTTAAAATTAAAGGATCCTGATTTCAATATTATTCCAGGCACAATGGAAGGATGCCTAGTTAAACTTTGCGACACGATTAGCTATTTAGGGAGGGATATTGAAGACGCTATCCATTTAAAAATTTTAGATCGCGAAATGGTCCCTCAAACAATCCTAGGAACGTCAAATGGAGAAATCCTCTCCTATGTAGCTCGAGACATGATCAAAAACAGCTACGGGAAAGATTATATCGCCATTTCTGAAGAAGTTTTGGATGCTTTAAAAATCCTACGAAAATTCAATTTTAAGCATATCTACGTCCACCCCTTGCTAAAAGTTGAATCTAAAAAGGTACAGCGAAGTTACCGAATCTTGCTAGAAACCCTGTTGAAGGATCATCAAACAAATGGAGAAAATAGCCATCTGTGGACACATTTTCTTCATAACAAAACGGATAGCTATCGTTCGCAAACTTCTGAAATCCAGCAATTATTCGACTACATTTCTGGAATGACAGATAATTATTTCGTACGTACGCTACAACAACTTATTGTCCCCATGCCCATAGAATTGTAACCATGAACTATTCTCTTTTAATTGAAACAAGTACTGAGCGGGGTTTAATTGCAATTTTTGCAGACACCGCCGTTGTCTATCAACAAGCTTTTCCTTTTGGACATAGCAGTTCCTCCTACCTGCTTCCTGCCATTCAAGAAGGATTATCCTTCTTGAAAATAGGCCCTCATGATCTTACTAAAATCATTTGTGGTGCCGGTCCTGGTTCCTATACAGGTCTGAGAATGGGAGTCATGAGTGCCAAAATGCTCTCTTATTCCTTAAAAATCCCCTTAGTGGGTGTTTCCAGTTTAAAAAGCTGGATCCCGACAAGAGATTGCCACTTTTCAGCACTAATTGACGCCCGCATTGGGGGCGTTTATATTCAATCGGGGGAGCTCAATCAGGGAAAAATTTCTTTTGAAAGCAAACCTAAACTTTGCCTTTTAGCCGATTTAGCACAAGAAATTGAAAAAAGTGGGGTGTTAATTTCAGCCAATTTATCGATTTTGCAACCTAAAATCCTTCAAGCCTATCCTTCGCTACAGAAAGAATGGGTTGAAGCAGCTCCCTCTCCACAAGCTTTATATGAAGCGGCTCAAGAAGAGATTCAAATGGGTCATGTTTCATCAGAGGGAGACATTGAGATTCTGTACTTGAGAAAAACACAAGCTGAAATTGAGAAAGAAAAAAAATAGAGCCTGCGGCTTCAGGCTCCTTGAATAATTAAACGATTCTTTAGCGGAAAATTTTTGTCATAATCCTACCCACTAACCCAATTAGTCCCTTTTTTTTAGTTTGAACTGAGGGGGGGGTCACTGCCTTCGGTGCGTCGATTGCGTTGACAAATTTGTCCGTATGCTCCATGTATTCTGAGTCCTCAAATGCATCCACTCTAACGTCACTATCTACAAAGTAAATCGCCGGTTTTCCATCCACTTCCATTTCTAATAAAAACGAAGAACCGGTTAATTTTTCCACTTCTCTTTTGTGCACTGTCAAACTCACCACTTTTTTTCCTTCTATTTCTAAAAGTCCAAAACAACTTCCTAAATCGGGATCATTTCCAAAAATCTCAATAATTCTATGCCTTTTTTGAGTTTTTATCTCCTGCGTATCGGCCTTTTCCATTTTTTTGAAAAGCCGATTGGCATGTTTAACGAGAATTCCTTCATACATGGGACGTTTATCCCCGGGATAATAAGGTTTTTTTCGTGTATAAACAGGAATTTTTCCATTGTATTTTACACATGGTTCAGGAAATTTTTCACAGTCTGACAAATTTCTACTCGGATACCAATAGGCAGGATAACTCATATTATGCACCTAATTATTTGATGTTTTTTTTGCAAAAGGATTTTTAAAAAATCGACGCGTTTTTTTTTCGTTTTTCTCTCGTGGGGTTTGAGGCTCAGCCTTTTCTCTCTCTTCCTTAATCTCAGGGAAAACGTTTGTTTCTCCCAAGTAAAAACTTCGATATTCATTGTACTTATCATCTTTAAAAAAATGAATAAAAGTCTCGTCATACCTTCTAAAAGACTGCGCAAGGAGTCGCTTTTTTGCGTTTTCGCCTTCTTTAATTAATAATTCTCGAAGGTGTTCCTCTGGTACAATATCCGCCATTTTGTTTCTATGAATAGTCAAGCTCATAAAGCGTTCATTCTGTTTAGTTAGAACGGCAAAGCGATGCTCTGCAAAAACGGGCTCAAGACTTTTCTCATTTTTTTCTAATAAGGTCACTAGGACAACAGCATCAACCCTCCCATCCTCATATGCAATGGATTGAGAAAGCTTACGTTTTATATAAACAGGTACAATGACTTCATTTGGAGTCATATCATCACGACTATTCATTCTAGATATTGATAAACTAGTCACACAAAAACCCCTTTATAATAAATAAATTCGTTCTTTAATTAAACAAAAAACAATAAAATCAAAACTATTGATAAATAAAAAATTTTAGGGTATAATTGGACGAAAAACGAGGAAATTTATGCAAACTGAAAGATTTGGATCTCCTGTTTTTAGTGTTCAAAATCATCAGGACATTTTTAAAATTCAAGAGAAAAAAGAACTAGAAAAAGCTAAAAAAAGCAAAATCACACACAAACTTCTAGCCCCTCTCTTTTTTTTGCCGCGTGTTGCAAAACGTGGATTACAGAAGTTAGTCGGAAAAATTATTTTGCCAAGCCAGTTTAGCTCTAAAAAAACATTAGATGAATATTACGACGCCGCTACCGGCCCCCTATTCAGCAAAAATCAAAATCGTTTCACTATTCAAACGGCAGATGGTGTGAAACTAGACACCATGACAATTACGCACGCATCAGAAGCAGCAAAAGATCCAAAAGATCAAAAATGGCTCGTCTTCTTTAACGGAAATGGAATGACTTATGAAGAAATGGTTCCTGAATTACAAATACTCTTCGGCAGACTTGGAGTTAACATTTATGCAGGTAATTACAGAGGCGTTGGCTACAGTGAAAAAAGCCCCTCAAAAGCAGAAGACTTGGTCATCGATGGAGAAGCGATGGTTCAATACCTATTGAACCAAGGGATTCAACCTGAAAATATCGTTCTTTACGGCTGGTCGCTTGGAGGAGCCGTTGCCACACATGTGGCAGCTTTACATCAAAATGAAGAATTCCCTGAAAAAGGGATTCGCCTTGTAAATGATCGCTCTTTTAGCACCCTAAAAAAGGAAGTTTCACATCTTCTGCCTGTGATTGGAGGACTTGCTTCTCGCCTCATCGGCCCTCTAAAATGGAATTTGAATTCACTCGAAAATTGGAAAAAAATTGATAACAACAATAAAGCCCTTCTTTTCCACAAAGACGACCCTGTTATTCCTTATAAGGCTTCGTTGTACAAAGGATTAAAAGAATCGTCCATGAGTGAGGACGATAAAAAAGCAAAAAAAGAAAGACGAAAATTAAAAGCGAAGAAACGCGATTACGACAAAAATTACCCACAAGATTACAAGCCGGATACTTATATCCGCTCTAGAGGGAAATATAACAATAGATTTTATGGTAACGCACACGTTACGCCCCCTTCTTTTCTTGATGTGTATGATGACCTCTGGGATCCTAATGGCATTAGCCTACTGGACACCATTAGAAAGTTATTGAATATTCAGAAAGCGGATTTCAGATAAAGGATATTATGACACGTATAGATAAGCTTGGAGAACCAGAGTTTAGAGCTCCCCACTATCCTCCACAAAAAAAGCGCAACAAATTAACTAAAATTTCTTTCTGTTTGTTTTCTGCTGCCATGTTCCCTCTGCTCTTAGCGAAATCTGCCATGCAAAAAATGACGGGCAGAATCATTGTCCCCTCACAGCATCGTTTAAAACGACTTTATTTGGATCAAAAACGGAATAAATTTCTGAATGAAAAAATGGATCCGCAATACCAAATGAAGCGAATCACGATTCAAGCAGTTGATAAAGTCAAACTTGATACGGCCGCCATTTTACATCCTGAAGAATCCAGAAAAGCTCCAAAAGAACAAAAATGGTTAGTTTTTTTTAATGGTAATAACTTTGCTTATGAACGTTATTTAACTGTTCATCAAAAATTGTCCAAAGAACTTGGGATCAATGTCTATTCAGGAAATTACCGAGGAGTGGGGCACAGCGAAAAAAGTCCCACAAGAGCGAACGATTTGGTTTTGGATGGAGAAGCCATGGTGCAATACCTTCTTCATCAAGGGGTTCCCCCCGAAAATATCATTCTACATGGATGGTCACTGGGTGGAGGCGTGGCAACAGCTGTTGCCGCAAAATATCCAAACATGAAACTGGTCAATGACCGCTCTTTTGGAACCTTAAAAAAGGGAGTCAAATCTGTGGTCCACTTTTTTGGAACCCTTGCTTCTCATTTTACTTCAATCTTAGGATGGAATTTGAATTCCGCTAAAAATTGGAAAAAAATTGAAGAAAACAATAAAGCAATCATTATTCATAAA
>NZ_JBFWIR010000071.1:0-16383 GCF_050255895.1 Parachlamydia sp. | reverse complement strand
AAAAAAAGAGAGCGCATCCTTAAAATGTTTTTTACGACAAAAACTAAATGGGAGTGCGCTCATGGAAGATTTTCGCTTTTCTTCAGAAAAAATGCCATCAACAAATGAACAAAATAATCCTCTCGAAATTTCGCTTTTTTATGGATATGTTTCTCGCCATATGCTTAGAAAACTTCTATTTTATGAGCAAGACCCAACTTCCTTAAATGAACCGCTTAAATATTGAAGTTGATTTAATCTCTTTAAATAAATGTTTAACCAACTATTGATGGTTATATTTATACGTGGTACAATCTTTTTTAAACTTTTTTAATATTAAAAGGACGTAAACAATGCCTTGTTTTAAAATTATTAAGGATCCTAGTGAAATTACACTTGATAATAAGTGGATTGTTTCCACAAAATTTGAGAGCAAAGATAGGCTTGTTGACTACAAGGGACGTCAATATCGGATCATTGAAAAAAGAGAACGAACTTTCTCAACTCCAGAGCGTATAGGAAGAGGTTCCCTCGGGACCTTAGCTGTTGTTTGCACCTTATGTCTAGCTCTATTCTCAAAGTCTGTGAGAAATCTATTCACAAAGCCTAAAACAAATGTGCGCTTTGGTATTCTTGAAGAGCAAGCTAAATTTAAAGTCGAAGAAAAGCAAACTAAATTTAAAGTCGAAGAAAAGCAAACTAAATTTAAAGTTGCACAGGGTAAACTTGTTTACATAAAGCCGGAGCTTCTTTTTGGTGGAACTAAAATTTCGGGAGAACAGGAGTTGAATTTTGCCCTTGTTAAGACGGGTGGCAAACAAGAATTGGTTGCTGTCACAGGTGATGGTAAGGAATACAGAACATACGAAGGCTCAGCTTTTGAAGCGCTTTTAAAGTTAGCTCAAGATAAAAATCCCATCATGCATCGGCACTTTGGATCACCTATTGGTTATTTCTTAAAACATCCAAATAATTCAATTATCAATGAAGCGGATTTTTTAGAATTTATTTTAGAAAAAGATCAGACAGGGACCCCTAGAATTTGTACTTTAAATTCTGATAGCACCTTAGAAGTGCTAAATATCATTAAAGAAAAGAACATCCCAATAAATTTAAACGATAAGACTTCAGAAGGTGAGACTTTATTTACTTTATGGGCTGGAAAAGGTGATCCAGAAATTACAGAATTAATGCTTGAATTAGATTCTTCTGTAATTGAACAAACCCGGGGACAAATAAAGTCGGCATTTGTGGAAGCAGCTTTAAATGCGTCTAAAGAAGAAGCTGATATTCTAATAAGTGCGATGGATAAGAAAAATATTATCCTATCTCCCGAAGAAGAATGGATCAAAAGAGCTTTCAAAAATGACTGCGAGTTTTCTGAAGAAGCATTTACTCAACTGGATCAAGAATTAAAAATAAAAGTTTTCTTCGTGGCGAATGCGTTTGCTAACGAAGATATAGTCAAAAAACTAAAGCCTCTTGGAATGGGTGAAGCACCGCTGTTTTGGCCTGGTCCCCATATCCTTGCCCGTAATATGGATATAATTACGGCAAGGAATGTAATAGATGGCTTTCTTAAAGGATTGAGAAAAGATGGCTTACTACTTACAGCAGAGGAGTTTAGTAAATTAGATAAAAACAAATACATTAGCAAAATAGATCAAATTGGGCGCATTCAAGGAAAAAATTTCATAGAAAAACTCATTAAAGAGAATGGATTAAAACATATTAAAGTTCCTAGAAAAATTGTTGTTGTCAATGAAGGTCTTCAAAATATTTCATTCCATATTGTTAATAGTTTAGAACTTATACCAAAAAGGGATCAGTTAACGATATACGCTGAATGTGTCAAATCTGTTGATCGAAAAATATCATTAGAAGAAGCAATTGAGTTTATGATTATCCTGGAAAAAACAGGTTATAAGGACTTTTATGGAGAGAACTTCTTTTTGGCTGAAGATGGCATTTACTTTATCGATACTGAATATAAGGACTTTTCTCCAAGGCAACCTCAATTTAGCTTTATTAAAGCTATAACAAATACAAATTTAATGGACCCTAAAGATGCTGAAACATTCTTAGCTGAATATCAAAAACGCAAAGAAGCTTATGATAAAGAAAAAGAATTACGTAGAGCTCAGTTGAAGGAGTACCGTTTGGCTTTTAAAAACCCGTATAAAAGGTTAGCCACAGGATATTCGAATTCGGGACATGAGTTTGCTTTTCAATTAAATTCATTATTGACGTAATGAAACTTCGTAGGAGAAAGTGATTATGGCGTCATTGAATTAAATCAAAAAGCCTATGAACGATTAATTTGCTTTAAAAAATTCGAAATCATTCCGCATGCAACGCATCTTTTTGAAGAATCTGGTTGCCTAGAAGGGGTTGCAAGACTTGCTAAGGAATGGTTTAATGAGCATCTTATATCGGCGGGTCGGCTAATGAGAATTGCATTAATGGGGGGATGTAATGCTTGGCCGCTTAATCAATGGGTCCTGAAGCATAGCGATCCAGCTTATCCGTGGAGAAATACTCTATCTATTTTACAAAATGTTGACTTACGCATTTGTAATTTGGAATGTGTCCTTTCTGATATTGGCAATCCTTGGTCTACTACCCCAATCTGATCTTCTCATTGAAGTGGTCGCGAATAGGACGCTGAGCCAGGTACTTTTATAAGATTAACTATCCTGACAAAGTCTCTTTGGAGTCCTAGTTGAGTACGACTTTGAATTGCAATGCTTTTTCCTAGCCCTAAAATGCATCTTCCTAGATATAGATTACGAATCCCATTTAGTAAGTCATTCAAATTTAAATCAAGACCAAGTAAAGGACAAACGTTTTTAGCAAATTCTTGATTAAATAGATGAGCACAGTTTTGGATCAGCTCAATGGGCGTTGATGACTCTCTTTGACTTGTTGATAGAACGACTCTTCCAGTTAACGAATAAAATTTTATCATTTCATTTCCATCTAATTTGGCATCCGATGTAGCATCGAGGGCATTAGTTGGTTGATCTTTTAGAGGAGGTAACTTTTCAGTTTCTGAGTGTGTTGTTGAGGATTGAATTTTAGCAAAAATTTCAGAGAGATCCTGAATAATGCCTAGCGCAACAGATAACTTAATTGATTTTTCTTCCCCTTGGAAATATGTACAAAGCCGATTTTCAAAAAAATCAATATCGAGACTAGCAATAATTTCGTCTGATTGCCCTCTTTTTTGCACAGATATATTCCGAGGGAGGGTTTCTAAAAAAAATTCGGTCTAAGTCATTAAAAAATTTACGTACTTGATCGGTGGTGGCGATGGCTTCTGAAAACATTTGAGTAGCACGGAGATAATCTGTTGCTGAACTTGTAATAATTGGAGCAACCTCAGGATTCTGAAGCTTATGGCCTAATGGCAACATTTTCACGTCCTAAATTTTAATATTTATAGTTAATCTATTCAGCCCATATCTTTTGCAAAGTAACAGCAAAAAGAAAATCCAACTAACAGTTTGAACGAATTAGAAAAACCTTTGCATATTATGCTTACTTATCAGTGCTCCGCATTCTTTTGCGGTGCACTCACGATACAACGAGATACTACCATATCGTTACAATCCACTAAAAACAAGTAGTTTTTTCTTAAATGCTTTATCCCAGCTCAAGGAATGTACAGAATTTTATGTAAATAAATTTTGAATAATGGGATGTTTGTATCTTCCGATTCAAGAGCAATTGAAGTACGACAGAGGGAGCGGGTCTGAGCTTCGAGTCTATGACGAATTGAAGCAAGTAGAAGATATGAGAGTGATTAAAATTTAAAAAGGGAGGGATAAGGATGGAAAAATTGGTTCAGATAAAACATTTACATGTGGTTTTAGAAGGAATGCTTAAAATTCCACAATCTGCTCAAGGAATTGTGCTCTTTGCTCATGGAAGTGGTAGTAGCCGATTATCGCCACGGAATAATTTTGTAGCCGATATTTTAAATGATGCGGGATTGGCCACATTACTCATTGACCTACTTTCAGAACAAGAAGACGAAATTTATCAAACAAGATTTGACATCGATCTTTTGACTGAGCGATTAAATATTGTGATTCAATGGTTAAAAAAACAATCCGCTACACAAAATCTTGGCTTAGGAATTTTTGGATCCAGTACGGGAGCTGCAGCTGCACTGCGATTGGCTTCAGAAATGGGGAAGGAAATAAAGGCTGTTGTTTCGCGAGGTGGACGTCCGGATTTAGCTATAGATATATTAGACAAGGTAACTGCTCCGACTCTATTTATCGTAGGAGGAAGTGATTATGGCGTCATTGAATTAAATCAAAAAGCCTATGAACGATTAATTTGCTTAAAAAAATTCGAAATCATCCCGCATGCAACGCATCTTTTTGAAGAACCTGGTTGCCTAGAAGAGGTTGCAAGACTTGCTAAGGAATGGTTTAATGAGCATCTAATATCGAAAAAGCGTGTAGGCTAATGAGAATTGCATTAATGGGGGATGTAATGCTAGGCCGCTTGGTCAATAGGGTGCTGAAGCATCGCGATCCAGCTTATCCGTGGGGAAATACTCTATCTATTTTACAAAATGCAGACTTACGCATTTGTAATTTGGAATGCGTTCTTTCTGATATTGGCAATCCTTGGTCTACTACCCCCAAAGTGTTTCATTTTCGCTCAGATGAAAAAAACATCAAAACGCTTCAAGTTGCTAACATCAATATTGCCTCTATCGCTAATAACCATGTCCTCGACTATGAATATGAAGCTTTGCAGCGCATGCTAAATATTCTAGATGAACAAGGAATTCTCCATACCGGGTCAGGGAAAAACTTATCAGAAGCAGCAAAAGCGATATTTTGTCAAATAAAGGGTCAAAAAATTGCTTTAATTGCATTTACTGATAATGAGCCTGACTGGGCTGCACAGGAAAATAAACCAGGCATCTTTTATGTGCCAACAGACATACATGATAGAAGAATGCAAAATCTTTTGAGGTATATTGAAGATGTGCGGAAAGAAGCGGATTTTTTAATTATTTCAGCACATTGGGGTTCTAATTGGGGATATTATCCACCTCGAGAGCATGCATTAATTGGACATGCAATGATAGACGTTGGCGCCGATCTTATTTTTGGTCACTCCGGTCATGTTTTTAGAGGGATTGAAATTTATAAAAACAGGCCCATCATTTATTCTGCGGGGGATTTTATCGATGATTATGCTGTAGATGAAATAGAAAAGAATGACGAGTCTTTTATTTTTGTCCTAGAAAAAGAGCGAGATTCCAGCTTAAGGCTTTATCTTTATCCGATTTGTATTGATCAATTCCAAGCCAATTTAGCTTCTCTTAACCGACAAGAAGCTATTTTGTCACAGATGAAAAATTTATGCAAAGATTTAGGGTCGGACTTCAAATGTTTTTCTAATTATGGTTTTATAGAAATATATAATAAGCAGAAGAAATAATAGTCATTCGTTCTGTATTGGTGACAACTGTGATTCTCCGTCTTTATTTATTCAACGAGAGATGTCCTAAAGATCGGATCGAAATTTAAATAAGGTGCCTTGATAAAGAGCACGTGAAATATCAAATACTATTATTCAAATAAATTACGAGAAAAATTCCAATTAACAAAACAGATAATGTAAGCATGATATCAAGCAACATGGATGGCCTGTATGCCTCATCCTCTATTTGTTTCTCTACCTTTTTATATTTGATAAATGCAAGTAGGCATATCAGCACACCAAGAGCTACGAGAAAAACTCCAAAAATGGAAGAGTATCCTTGAAGGGAAGGAGATGCATTTGGGATTGTTGAGGAATGCGAAGTTCCTAGCAAAAGGGCAATTTGCTTTATAAATAGAGCAAATTTTTCAACAACAAAACCAAATGCCATGATACCGATACTTGTCCTTATCCATGCTAGAAATGTTCTCTCATTCGCCATATGATCTTTGGCATAGGAATTCCTGCTCGATTTTTGATCTTCATTTATATGACTCATTTGCGATTACTCCGACTTCATTGAAAATTTATATCTAGGCTTACGCTATCTTTCCATCATCGATTTTGAGATTTATTCTGGAGATACGATCTTAGTGGTGTTCTGAGCAAAGACTAGCGTTGTAATACGATCAATTCCCACAAGCGCACCAGTCATTACAGCAGCTTGATTCTGTTTGCTCATTGAGTTACCTTCGCTATTAAGTTCATTTGTAAAGTTGTTGAAATTCTTCTTCCGAAAGCTCAATTTTGAAGGCTTCAAGGTTTTCGAGAAGGTGTGGAATCGATTTTGTCCCAGGGATAAGTAAAATATTATCGGATCGTTTTAATAGCCACGTTAAGGCTATTTGGGCTGTGCTTGCCTGATGAGCCTTTGCAACTTGATGGATGGCACCAGAAAATTTGCTAGGGCCGGATCCCAATGGAAACCAAGGAATAAAAGCTATGCGATGTTTGTGCGTATAGTCGACGACGGCGTCCCACTGCAGATCTTCTAAGTTGTAAAGATTCTGAACCGAAACGATAGGGACTATCTTTTGTGCTCTTTCGATCTGTTCTATAGATACTTCAGATAGTCCAACATGTTTGATCTTTCCAGCCTTCACGGCATCTAAGACTGGGCTTAAGGTTTCCTCTAGGGGGATTGTGGTATCAACTCGATGCAGTTGCCAAAGATCAATTGAGTCGACACGAAGTCTTTTTAGACTTCCTTCAATCGCCTTGCGAATGTAGTCAGGGTGCCCATTGACCTTCCATTGGTCTGGACCTGGCCTTTCAAAACCACCTTTGGTCGCGATCACAAGTTTTTTCTCTCGATAAGGAAAAAGTGCGTCTGCTATCAGCGTTTCATTTGTGTGAGGGCCGTAAGAGTCAGCAGTATCGATGAAATTGATGCCCTGAGCAACTACTGTCTTCAAAAGTTCAATAGCACCAGCTCGATCGATGGCTTCGCCGAAAACGCCTGGCCCCGTGAGCTGCATTGCTCCATATCCTAGGCGATTGATCGCTGTCTGATCCGCGAGCTTAAATGTCTTTTTCATATCTAATATCCTTTGGCTGCCAAAATGATGTGTTAAGACGTGATAGTTTTATTTATCGCTAAAATGAGATATCTAAACTCAACAGGGCCTGCGTAACGATCATCATTGATGAAGAGGGTTGGGGTGCCATTGACTCCACTTTTAACACCGCCAATAAAATCTTTTTGAATTTTCTGGTCAAAAGTGTTTGGCCCGTCTTTTAGTTTTGTAGAGGATAAATCTAAAGAATCCGCTAATTCGACTAATCGTTCTAGACTTAAGTTAGCTTGATTCTCATAAATAAGATCATGCATTTTCCAGAACTTTCCTTCCGATCCTGCATACTCAGTCAATTCTGCTGCAGGCTTAGCTAATGGGTGGATTTCTGTTAAAGGAAAGTTTCGAAAAACAAATCTAAGTTTAAGTCCGAAGTGTTCTTGGATTTGTTTGATAATCAGGTATGCATGCCCGCAGAATGGACATTGATAGTCGCCGTATTCTACCAAGGTAATCTCGGCATTTTGTTGGCCCTGCACATGATCATCGTTGGAAACTGGGTCTTTTAGCATCGACATACCATTTTATTTGGGGAGTTTTTCAAGAGCTTCTAGGATTCCATCTGCGCCAGGATTTTCTGCTATTTGTGAAAGATAGCTCCAAGCGATAACTCCATTTTTATCTATCACAAATAATGCACGTTCACAAATTCCTTCTTTATCGCGATATACTCCATATTTTTTCGAGACTTCTCCTCTTGGATTAAAATCGGAAAGTAAAGAGAAGTGTAAATTTCGCGACTGTGCAAAAGCTATGTGGCACCATAATCCATCAACAGAAATACCTAAAAGTTCGGCATCAAATTTCTTAAACTCAGGCAGAATTTGATTAAATATGGCTAGCTCATCTCCACAAACAGGGCTCCAATCGGCTGGATAGAAGGCGATAATCACTGGCTTTCCCCTGAGTTCGCTCAAAGTAAGCTTTTGGTCTGGAGTAACATAGAGAGTAAAATCCGGAGCTACAGTTCCAGAGGCAAGAATCTTACCCATAATTTATCTCCTATGTCAAAATTGTGGATCAAGGTTTCATCCAGAAGTAGCATTAAAAAATATTTTAATCAAATTTTTTTGCTGTTTTAGAAGGGTGACTCTTGCTCAAAGATGAGTAAATAACGATCGATTACAGCTGCCTAATTCTAGAGAGAGATATTCTTCCTATTCACTCCTTTTTCTGGCATGTGAGGATTTAACTCAAAGGGAGCCATTATTTCCCAATTTTGACATGGGTAAAGGAGTGCAATCGCTTTATTGAGGCGTGTATCAGCTAAGATAATAAAATCTGATTCCGTTTTAAACGAAATGTCATCTTTGAGAGGAAAAATTATTGACGGGTGTGAACACAATCGATATGAATCAAAAAAAGATGTGTAGTCCACTAACACCAGTTTCTCTCTGAAATAATGAACTTTCTTCCGAAATGACAAAGCGCTACAACATCCGATGCGATTTAAATATGGAGGAAGAATGAAAAAAGAAATAGGTATCCACAGATTAGCATTTACATTAGCTATAGGTATTTTATCACTTATTTATACTTCTGGCTTGGCAGCGGATAAACAAACTGAAAACAAAAAACCTAATATCCTAGTGATAATGGGCGATGATGTAGGTTGGTTTAACATTGGTGCTTACCATCGGGGCATCATGTCAGGCAAGACCCCGAATCTCGATAAGCTTGCCAGCGAGGGTATGCTATTCACTGACTATTATGCTGAGGCTAGCTGTACAGCAGGTCGCGCGAATTTTATCACAGGACAGCTCCCAATACGTACAGGTTTGACTACAGTGGGCCAGGCTGGAGCAGACGTTGGTATGCCGGCTCAGGCATGTACAATCGCCACCGCACTCAAAGCGTTGGGTTATGCCACTGGTCAATTCGGGAAGAATCACCTCGGCGACTTGAATAAGTTTCTGCCGACGGTTCATGGTTTTGATGAATACTTTGGTTATCTATATCACCTTGATGCAATGTCGGATCCCTATTGGTTTGATTATCCTCAGGATTGGATAGACAAAACTGGTCCACGCAATTTGGTGCATAGTTGGGCAACAGATGTTGATGATCCGACTGAGCAACCTCGCTGGGGCAGAATTGGTAAACAGAAAATCGTAGACGAGGGGCCATTAGCACCGTTTCCCGATATGAAGAATATGCAAAATTGGCAGGTAGGCCGCAAGGCTAAATACGACATGGAAACTTTTGATGATGTGCTTGTTAAAAGTTCCAACGCATTCATGGACAAGGCCAAAGCAGATGGCAAACCTTTCTTCATTTGGCATAACACTACGCGTATGCATGTTTTTACCTATCTTCCACCTAAATATCAAGCACTGATGAATGCTACGAGCAATTACAATGTGGAAGAAGCCGGTATGGCTCAATTGGATGATAGTGTCGGACAATTACTGAAGCACCTGGAAGAGATTGGTGAGGCGAACAATACCATTGTGATCTTCACGACGGACAATGGGGCAGAAGTTTTTACATGGCCAGACGGAGGAATGACGCCTTTTCGAGCTACAAAAGGTACAGTTTTTGAAGGCGGTTTTCGAGTCCCATGCATCGTCCGTTGGCCAGGCTATATCAAGCCAGGCATGATTGAAAATGGAATTTTTTCTGGTCTCGATTGGTTCCCAACACTCGTTGCAGCTGCCGGAAATCCTGATATTACAGATCAGTTACTGAAAGGTGCGGCTATCGGTGAACGAACCTATAAAAATCACCTAGATGGATACAATCAATTGAGCCTGCTGTTAGGTAAAACACCCTCCGCACGTCATGAAATCTTCTACTTTGGTGGACCTCATCTTGGAGCTATTCGTATAGATAACTTCAAGTACCAGTTCTTTCAACAGCCTTGGGGGTGGCCTGGAGAAAAGGTCACAACAGATATGCCTACGATTGTAAATCTACGTCAAGATCCGTTCGAACGAACGCCTGCTACTCGTGGCGAAAGCACGAATAACATGGGAGGAGGATATTTAAACGACTTCTATGCACGCGAGTTTTGGCGTTTTGTGTCGGTTCAAAAGGAGGTCGAAAAGCTTGCGTTGACGGCCATTGATTACCCTCCAATGCAATCACCAGCTTCATTTAACTTATCAGCAATAAAAACTAAGATTGACGAAATGATGAAGCAACATGAAGGACAATAAAAACAAAAAGGATCATCCAAGTAATACTGGTTGGTCCTTTTTTGCAGTTATTACATGCGCGATATAAGTTCTTTTGCATAGACTGAAAGTTATACCTAGTGTTTCTACCATTTTATGCAAACGATTGCCAGACTCGCTTCAAAATGCAAATTTGGAGCTATCTTTGTTACTCAAAAATCATTTATTGGAAAATTAATTCAATAATTTATTTGTTGACTGTGCTTTCTTATGCTATACATCTTCTCTATATACTCTGAATTTCATGGGACTTATGATAAAATATCTGCTAATTTTTCTTTTCATCATTACTGATCAAAGCTATGGCTCTTGTTGCTGTCCTGATTCGATAAATCGCTTTGGTGCAGAAACAAAAATCTCATCTCCGGCAGGTATGGTTTGGATTCCCGGAGGAGAATTTATGATGGGCTCAGACTATGAAGATTCTAAGCCAGATGAAAAACCGCAGCATCGTGTTAAAGTTGATGGTTTTTGGATGGATGCCACTCCGGTAACGAATAAGCAATTCAAAGAATTTATCGATGCGACAGGATATGTCACAACAGCGGAACGAGCCCCAACTCTTAATGAGATTATGAACCAAGTTCCTCCTGGTACTCCTCCACCATCCCCAGAATTACTTGTGGCAGCCTCACTTGTCTTTAAACCTTCTGATGTCCCTATCCCTTTAAATAACAGCCATGCGTGGTGGGAATGGAAGCCTGGAGCCAATTGGAAGCACCCGCTAGGCCCTGAAAGTACAATAGAAGAGAAAAAAGATCATCCAGTCGTGCAAGTAAGCTGGGATGATGCTCAAGCTTATGCCAAATGGGCTGGAAAGAGGCTTCCAACAGAGGCTGAATGGGAATTTGCAGCTTATGGGGGAAGAAAAGATATTATGTATGTATGGGGAAACGATGAATTTTCAGAAGAAGTGCCTCAAGCTAATATTTGGCAAGGTATTTTCCCTTATAAAAGTACCAAATCTAAAGGATATAACGGTACTACTCCTGTAACAACATTTAAACCTAATCCCTATGGTTTATATGATATGTCAGGGAATGTGTGGCAATGGTGCTCAGATTTATATCATATGACTTATTATCAGGAAGAAGCTAAAAAAGAGCTTTCCATAAATCCTGCAGGACCAAAAACATCTTTTGACCCTCGAGAGCCTTATGCTACAAAACATGTGCATAGAGGGGGATCTTTCTTATGCCACGACTCTTATTGTAAAGGATATCGGATAACGGCCCGGATGAAAACAAGTCCAGATACTAGCTTGAATCATTTAGGGTTCCGTTGTGTGATGACTAATGATATGTGGAAGGAAAACAATGGTAACCTTAACAAAAATAAAAAAGATTTGTCACATGTACAGCAACTCTCAGAGGTTACATCTCATGATGATGTCATTGAGGCAACTGATGCGAAGCCCAAAATTTGAGGCATAAGAAAAAATTCTGGAAGGAAAACATTGTGATACTCGCATTCGTCTTGCGAAAGCATATACTTAAATGAGAGCGTTCCTAAATATATCGTTAACGTCAAATTGCTGAGAATCATATCCTGGGGAAAATCTAATGAAGAAAATTATAGCAATTTTATACAGCACATTTTTGCTACTTAGTCATTCAACTGCTATATATGGACGAGAACCTTACCATGCGACAATTACGGTTAACAATGTAAATGCTTCGGTTAGTGCCCCCAATTTGGTCGATTTGAAAAGAGAATTAAAAACGACGAGCCTCGAATCTCTTCTCCCCATTTATACGCCTACCTCACCTGTGTCTTTAGACATTAATTTGCGCGGTCTAATTGCCTTTACATCATTTGCTGCAAATTCGACAACCCTTGTCGTAAATATTCCTAATGCAGGTATTACAACAACTTTTGATGGAGGGACAAGGGATCAAAGCTTAACTCTATTTAAAGAATTTATTAAGGAAGGTAGCGCAGTTCCGAGATTATTAAGAGCTTATGCGAGATATTCTCCGATAGATCCGATTGCTGGTAATCCAAATAGTCTTATGGCACAGATGGCGCAATCCGATTATCTTGTTGGTCATTTGTCACCTTTGAGTGGCTGTGACTGTTGCTGGAGCGCTCAGCCCATTGTTCATCAATTCCAAACAGGCACATTTGCTAGTCGTGCTTTTTCTAAGGGATTTGACACAACAACAGTCACTCTTCCCTTGCGGTATTCATACTCGAAGGATCATCACTGGGCCTTAATTGTTGATGTCCCATTTACATATAATCGAAATGGGGGCGCATCTTCCGTATTTGGCTCGTTAGGTATAGGAATAAGAGTCCCGATATTCAGTAACTGGTCGATAACCCCAACGATTAGGGGAGGTGCAGGTGGATCTCTGGATTTGTGCACTTCAGGAAGTTTTGTTTCGACTGGGCTTGTGAGTGTTTATAATTGCAAATTATTTAAGCACGTTCTGTCTTTAACAAATTATGTGGGCTATTTTGCTTCTACCAATCTCTGGTTGACGGGTGTGAATTTTAATTATCATTTACACAATACTATCTTTAAGAATGGGTTGTCATGTACTTCATGTAAGGGATTTACAATTTGTAACAGGCCAATTAATTTCAAAGTCTCTGTGGAAGATACTTACTTTGCTGGCGATCGTCTTTTTATTCGACATTACGACGAAGTATCAATTGCGTTGATCACCCATTGCGTGAATCCTTATATCGATTATGATTGCTTATCTATTGGAATTGCCTATCAGTTTGGTCAAGAAAGCTATAAAAGCTATGCTTTAAATTTTGCTTATCAATTTTAGAAGCGACCTGAATTGTTCCTGTCGAAATACTCAAGATAAAGAAATTTTAGATGTCGATTAAATCGTTCCGAAATAACGGTCGCCAAAATCTCCTAAACCAGGAATGATACGTTTTTGTTCATCAAGACCTTCATCGACTTGTGCGACAATTAAATTGACTTCGGAGCATTCCTTTTGGAAATGTGTAATGCCCTCTGGTGAGGCTATAAAAGAAATTAAAGTGATTTGTTTCTCTAAAGCACCAGCTTCTTTTAACACTTTCACCGCCAGTGAGGCACTTCCTCCTGTCGCAATCATTGGATCCAATAACAAGATGGGATTATTTTGAGTAAATGTGGGCAATTTGTTGTAATAAAGTTCTGGTATGGCTGTTTTCTCATCTCGACGAATACCAATAAAACCAATGCTTGCTTTCGAATAGAAGCGCATAAATGGGGATAAAAGCGCTAAGCCAGAACGTAAAATAGGAACTAAAACCATCTCATGCTTAAAATGCACGCCGTAGGTGCGAGCTAATGGTGTATCAACAAACATTGGAGCTTTTGGAAACAAAGCATCACTTTCGACTGCTAGGACGATGCCAAGCTGGTCTGTTGCCTGCCGATATTGTTCGATAGAAGTATTGCGATTACGCAATATGGTAATGAGCGTTTTTTTCATGTCTATCTCGTTATTTTTATGCACCTATTCTCAACTATATCTATTCTACCTATTTTTTGCTGAGCATGATTTCAAAAATTTTCTCAGATTTTTTGTAGTGATTTTGAGGTAGAACTGATTACCGAAGAGGGCGAGAACTACTTTTTGTTCCATTTTTTCTTTTCCAAACTATAGCCCGTCATTCACAATAAAATAACAAAAGATACGGATCAATAATGAGAGAGACAATCAAACAAATCTGTTCCAAGTCTTTTCTTACAGGGAGAGTCGCAATTATCCATCGATCAATAAAACGATTTTTATTCTTAGAAAAAAAAGAGATTTAAAAGTCTAACCGGAGAAAAAATAAAGTGTGCTGGGTTGATTCTACGATGTAGAATATCCCATCAGTAAGCGAGAAATTTGCTTTCTTCAACAAAGAACCAATACAAAACAAAATGCATTAATATTGCTTCTGATTCTTTTTATAGTAAAGAACCTAACTAATGCAAAACGGCTATCTATATCGGAAAGCTTTCCATATTAATTCACAGAGGAATGCTTTTTAAGACAAATTTTTTGACAATAATCTTCGACGCCTCAGGCTTTAAATCGACTTTTGAATCTGAAGTTAATTTATTTTTCATGAAAATTTTTTCATCCGCTTTTTTTTGATCAGAAGCAGTAAAATTCTCACCGTCGTAAATTCCTTTTGCATGCGAATTATGTGCATCGACATTCAGTGTGGCAAATTTTAGGTTGGGATATAATTCCATCTGCTTTTTAGCAGCATGAATGAGCTGTGCGCTATCCTCATGTGAGGCATGGAAGCTTTTCTTGAAAGTTCCCAAAAATGAATCAGTTGCAGGCCTTCATATTCAGCTAAAAAACCCATAAAATTTCGACAATTTCATTTTCTTTATTGCGTGCGACAAGAATTAATAATAATTTTAGAGGAAAACTTTTGACTTTCTTCTATTTAATTGGATTTAGCTTCGGAAATATTCTATAAAAGCTGCATTTTCTTCGGGATTAATGCCTGGGTGGAGACGGATTGTAGTTGAGTCTTCAACCTCATTGACTGAAATAATTAAAGCATTTGGATGGTATAAGCCAAAAGTCGCACGTGTTTGTAATTTGATTCCCTTCGAGATCATTTTTTTGTAGAACCTGCCGAGTACTTTTATACTACGGGTTTTATGATTTAAGCCCGAGACTTTGACATCGATGAAACAGGCATCCATGTTATGTGTCGCGGTATTAATTCTAATGCGCTGTTTAGGATTAATCGGATTACTCGGTCTGAATTTTTCTGGTACATGATCCAATATTTCTCGAGTGTTTTTAAAAATAAGTTCTCGATATTGCGCAAGAGATGTCGTTGCGTATTGATTTGCTAAACAAAACCATTGATGGCTTAAAATATCTGTTTGATGGACTTTTTGTGTGGAAAGTGAATTAAAAGATTCCCATTTTTCTGAACCATCATTAACTGTATAAAAAGGAGCACCGAAATAGCCGTCCATGCCAAGCATGTCAAATTTTTGGCCGCTCCTGAAAAAAACAAAATTTAATCGACCATTCTCAATTTCTTTTTCAAATTCTTGCAAGATCCCATGAACATTCTCAGAATCATATTTATCGATCGTACAATCAATAGCGACGGTTAGCTGAGAAGCTGCTTTCCCATTATCAATGAGTGCATGTATATCCTTAGCAATATCTCGACGTTCATAAGCGACAAAATCTGAGGCTATTTCAATATTGGGATTAAATTGCCCAAAATATAAGTCTACAGGAGGGCAAGAATCATCCTCCAAGACTTTTTCGAATTGATTTTCATATCCAACAAATGCTGCTTGTTCAAAGTAAAACCCTTTACTATATGTACAATGGGGTTTAGGGTTAATGCGTCGAATGGCTTCATTAATCCCCGCACATATATTTACGGAAGTTTTTCCAAGCCCTGCATTCACATATTGATGGAGATTTTCAGGAATAGTTGGACGGAGGGCTTCTTTAAAGATTTCACTGAAGGCATCGGTTTGATAGGGACGGAAAATTTCGAGAAGCGTGGCTAGTTCAGCGTGAATTAGTTCTATTTGCTGGGCAAATTCGTTAAAGTTATCTAGATGAAGTTCAGCAGTTGCTAAGGATTCTCGAATCTTAAATAAAGAAGCCTGGATGATTTGACTGTAAACAGGGTTATTATGTAATTCTTCCCATTGGGCATCTTCTATCTGATTAAATAAACCTGTGAGCAAATCCATCGTTGCTTTACCCATGATGAACTTGTGAGGTTGAAAAGCTATTTCATCTTTTCGTAGGTTGAAATTCTCGATAGAAATCCCCATTTGTGGCTCTTGAGCAGGGGGAGAGGAGCCAAAAAGAGCTGAAAATCTTTGATAAAATGCAGCTTCAGTAAAAGTTTTAATTTTGGGATAAAAGCGTACCGATGGAGAGGCATTCTTAGGATTTACTGCGTAATGGACATTTTTATGCTGATCTAAAATATTCTGCATTTCTCTACGTAAGCTTACGGCTCCCATGCCTATTCCTGTCGAAATAATAAAATCAGCGAGGCTGTGATGAACCTTAGAGACTTTCTCTGAATTTAAAAGTTTAGTATAGTTTATGACTCCACAAGGAGTCTATTATGAACCGCAAATCTTATCCGAGCGACCTAACCAATAAAGAATGGGCTCAAATCGAACCGATACT